>JACRAO010000201.1 GCA_016213345.1 Bdellovibrio sp.
GGGTTTGGATCTAATGGCTAAAATTTTTACTCTTGCTTTTAAACCTGTTTTTATTTTTGATAAGTCAAGTTCGTCTACATCACCTTTGATAATCCTGGGTTTCATATCAATCAATCTTATTGGAGCTTTGCTTTGAGGAATTTGAGTTGCCTGGTATAATTCGCCAATTTCCAATTTTAACTCTGAAATCACACCATCAAAAGGAGCTTTAATCATTGTTTTATCAAGATTTGCCTTAGCCACTTCATAATTTCTCTTAGAATCGTCCAAAGCTGCTTGTGAAACTAAGCCAGCCTGAAAAAGTTCTTCGGCACGTTTTAATTCTCTATCTGAGTTTTGGAAAATAATTTTAAAATCGCTGTTTTCTAGTTCTGCCAGTATTTGACTTTTTTTTACATGATCACCTATTGCGGTATTAATGTGTTCAATCCTTCCCTGTGCACTAAAACCCAACACAGCTTGTTGTACGGCTTCGACAGTGCCGGCACTTGTAGTTGTAACAGTGGATTCTACAGTAGTACGACTAACTCTAATTGCTTTTAAAGGTAAGAGCTGTGTGCAACTGAAATTAAAAAAAATAATCAAAATCAATAATGGGAGATGTTTCATGGTTGTATCACTACTCCTTTTGATCAACAGGCTTGCCTAAATTCCAAGCAAAACGCTTGACTAGCGCTGACAGGTCAATCTTTGTTTTTGCTAAGTTAATTTTTGCGTCTATTAAGTCGGTCTGGCTGTTTAAAAGTTCAAGCATTGTGGCTTTTCCGAGCTGATAGCTTTTAAACGATAGTCTAACAATTTCTTCATTTTGAGAAAGACTAAGTTTTTGTGCTTCAAGTGTTGAGAACAAGGTCTGGATTTGTATTTTTTCATTTTCTACCTCATCCAAAAAACCTAAAATATCTTTTTGTGTCTTAAATTCGCTGGCTTGATTTGCATGGTACTTTTCAAGATTCGAACTCAAGAGACTGCCACCACTAAAAATCGGAATTGATAACACGACAGCCAAGGCATAAGAACGCTGTGAAGACGAAAAAACTTCATTCCATTGCAGGGCTTGCTTATTGATGGAACCTTTTAGTGCAAGCTCTGGCCATTCTGCAGAAGTTAAAAGCTGATTTTTAATTTGTGAAAGACTATTTTGAATAATAAACCGCTGATATACAGGGCTATGCTCGACGATTTGTTTTTCTAAAACGTCATTTGAGGCAGTTTGGTAAGGCTGTACGCTGCTGAGTGCTTCTTGTATTTGCGTAAAAGCATCAATGGTTTGAGCGAGTAAAAGTTCTGTAGAAATTTTTACAGGTAGTCCGGTTTCAAAAAATTCTTTTGATTGCATCCCTGTATATTCTAAAAGTGTGTTCTGAGATGCTAAAATTTCAGATTGATAAGTAAGTTTTTTAGAATTCAAAGCTACAAGATTGGCCTTTGCTTTGAGTAAGTCAATTTTAGTCCGCTGACCGAGTTCAAATCTCAGTTCAGCTTCTTTTAGGTTTGTTCTAGCAATCTGGATAGAATTTTCTATCGTTGCTTCTTTATATTTTTGTAAGAGATAATTGCCTAAATAAGCTCTCAATTTCCAATCGATCTCAGATTGAGAAAGCAAGAGTTGATTTTTTGATAGGTCTTTTTCATTAAGTGCCTCTATGAGCCCAATATGGACTGAACGTCTATAGATCGGAAAAGATATTACAAGCTCCGCTTTTTTTAGGTCGTATATTTGAGGCGTAATGGTAGCTGCAAGGGCGCCTAAATTGCCACTACTTAAAATAGAAAAATCTTTTCCACGCATTTGAGATACTTGCAATGAGGCTTGAGGAAACCAGTGTGTAATGGATGTGTATATTTGTGCTGATTTTTGATTATTTAAGGCTTGAGTACTCTGAAGGTCATATGATTTTTCTAAAGTTTTTTCTTTGAGGTATGAAAAAATATGGTCAATACTATTTGTTTGTTCACTTGACGCTAGTGAAATACTTGTTAAAAATATTATAATAAGAATCATAATTTTATCAGCAAACTGAACAAATCACAGTCAACAGTTTACAGTTTACAGTTTACAGTTTACAGTTACTGCTCAGTCTGTTCAATCATAATACATGAATATTGTCTTTTCCCTTTATCTCCCTTTCTATAACTAAAAAATGAATTTGTACAGCGCGTACAGCAGCGTAAAATCTCTATTTCTTCGATACCACCCTGCTTGAGTTCACAGAAATTAATATAAGGCAGATCCAAGTGGTTTTCTTTCTTGGTTAAAGCAGGAGAGACAAGAGAATTTTTAGCAAACGTCTTTTCAAATTCGTCATACAAATCTTTGCTGACTTCGTAACAGCATGGACCAATCGCTGGACCCAAAACAGCAATCCAATCTTGAGGTTTTTCTCCTTGTTGTTTTAAAAACTCAAGAAACCGAAATACTATTTTAGATTTCGTGCCACGCCAACCAGCGTGAAGGGCAGCTACTTTATCACCTATTTTATTAGCAAGCAGTATGGGAACACAATCTGCTGTTACTATGGCAAGTGGAGTTGCTTTTTGTGAAGTATAAAGCCCGTCCACCTCGCCACAGCTTTGGTTGGGTTTATGGACAACTGTAATGTCTGTGCTGTGCGTTTGTTTCCACTTGGGCATTAGATGCCATAAACTTTTGAAATTCTTTGGAATGGGGTCATCTTTAGTGCCAAAGCTGTGTTTGATATTTTTAATTTGGTTTAGTAGTTTGCTATGCATTATATACTTTCCACCGTTGTAATGCTTTTAGCAGATTACTAAATTCTTGTGGAGGGTTTGCGACAAATTTCATGTCAACGCCTGTAATGGGATGCTGAAAACAAAGCTCTTGTGCATGCAAGGCCTGTCCCGGGAGTGCCTTTACAAGATCTTTAATCACATCAGGCAATGAAATCCACTTGTTTTGTTTCTGAGTCGGCACTCCGTAAACAGGATCACCTAAAATAGAATGCCCTGCACCAGTTAGCTGTACTCTTATTTGATGCTGCCTACCAGTTTCTATTCTGACTTTTAAAAGCGCAGCAAATGGGGATTTTTCTAGCCAATATTCTTCTGATTTCTCAATAAATGAAATCGCCTTTCTACCCCGTTTGATATGAATAATCATCTTTTTTCTATCCAGTGGATTTCGACCAATCAAGCTCTCTAGTTTAAATGACATGAGTTTAGGCGATCCGTAACACAGTGCTAGGTAAGTTTTTAGAACCCTTCGCTCCGAAAATGCTTCAATAAGTTTCTGGTGTGCTAGATTCGTTTTTGCTGCCACTAAAGCACCCGAAGTGAATTTGTCTAAACGATGAACTATGCCAGGGCGCAGTTTCCCTCCAATGTCACTTAGATCCTTTATATGAAAAAGAAGTGCATGAACCAAAGTGTTCTCTTTTTGTGTAGGTGCTGGATGAACGGTGAGGCCAGGAGGCTTATTGACTACAAGAAGATGAGCGTCTTCGTATATAATTTCTAGTGGAATGTGAGTAGGTATCAAATTAAGCTCTTCTGGCTCTGGAAACTCAATTTGGATCCACTGACCTTGAATGAGTTTTGAATTCGTTTTAATCTGCTGTTTATTAACTATAACGTTGCCACTTTGAATTAGTTTTTGTATTAGATTTCTAGAAAAAACAAAGTTAGCCTTTTTATTGATCCAGCTTCCTAAGTTATTTTTCAATGCACTACATATGAGCAAATCTGCCCGTCTTGAAACATGAATCGAAACTTGCCATTTCCATATAGTTCTTATTCTCATGACTTAGCTTGTCGTTTTTCGTATTCTATCTTATATCGTTCTAAATAAATAGGCACGCTTTTATCGTCTGTTAATTTTAATATTTTAGAGATTTGAATTATAAATCATCTTAGAAAAACCGGAGCAGGCAAAATATTAAAATTATTTTCTTCGATAGCAACAAGATACTTTTTACTGATTTTTGTTTTGTTACTGAGCTCTTCGATAGAAAGATTTTTTAGCTCTCTTATTTTTTTAAAAAAAGCACCCTGCCACTGTGTTTCAGATTGAATTTCTTGTTCCATCTGTTCAATTGGCTGTTCAATTGGCTGTTCAATTGGCTGTTCAATTGGCTGCTTAATTGGTTGCTTAATTGGATTTGGAGCTTTGTGTAATTGGCTTTCATATATTATTTCTTTTTTTAAAACAGGTGGTAGCAGTGGTGGCTGTGGAATAAAAGAAACCACGTTTTCATGTACATTCAAGTTGTGATTTAGATCATACTCTTTTCTCTTTTCTGGCTGTGAAAGAAGTTCATAAGCTTCTTCTATTTTTTTTAATACATTTTCTGTTTCAGAAGCTTCGAGCAAGGCATAAGACGCCAAACTTTCTTGATGATATGCGGTTTTTAATCGTAAATATGTAGCTCTGATTTCGTGGTGTGAAGCAGTTGGTGATATTTCTAAAATATCATAATATGTTTTGTCGTTATCAAAAGCCATAACTATGTAAGTGAACACCGTATGTTGCTTGATTTACTGAGTGCATTATAAGCTATTTTTTGTAAATCTTCTGAAAATTTTGCATTCGGAAATTCTAGCAATACAGGTCGTCTTTTTCTAATCGAATGCCACACGTATGGATCATAAGTAAGGGGTCCGACATATTCTAGTTCTACGTCAAAATATTTTTTACACACCGTTTTTACTGAATGTCCAAGATCTATATCAGATTGAGTACGGGTTTGATTTACAATAAGTTTGGGTAAAAATTTGGCAATATCTTCTCCCAGGAGTTTAGCAAGTATGCTGCTTTTTTTATAAGTTTCTCTAAACAGATCGGCAGGTGTAAGAATACCTTCTTTATTTTTTGGATCCATTACGATCTCTATAAATGGATGTATTTGCTCAAAAACAGGGTTTAACTTAAGACGACGATAATACACGCATTTCAAAAATCTATAAGCATTTTCAATTGACGTAGGCTCTGGCAATAACACAACAAAACCAACATCGCTCATAGCAAAGAAATCTATTGTATTTAGATTTGTTCCTGCACCCAAATCAAAGATGAGATAATCCGCGTTGAGTTCCCACATGTTTTCTAAAAGACGCAATTTTTCAGTTTGTGACAGATTAACAACATCGAGAGAGTCTTGAGCACCGCTCAAAAGTTCGACATTTGGAATGTTTGTATGAGAA
>JACRAO010000204.1 GCA_016213345.1 Bdellovibrio sp.
AATGGAACTAGCGACAGCGTAAAACTGAAAATAAAAAATTCTGAACTGAAGAAAAAAATAAAAATCAATACTTATTAAAAAATAAAGATTTATAATCCAAAAATCTCTAAATTTTATACTGCTAACTCCAAACATGCTCTAGTTAGATAGAAAAGCTCATGCCAATATTTTTGAGATTTGTGAGACATTTGAAATTTGAATAAACTTCAAATCGTCTTTATATTGATCTAAAAGTTTATTAGATGTGTGTGGTAAAATAACAGTTTTAAATCCTAATTTTTTTGCTTCTTGTAATCTTAACTCTAACTGAGAAATGGTTCTTACTTCGCCAGTTAATCCAACCTCTCCCATAAAAACACAATTAAGTGGAAAAGTTTTTTCCGTATGGCTAGACCAAATTGCCGCAATCGCTGCCAAATCGGAAGCAGGTTCTGAAAGTTTTAATCCTCCAGATACATTAAAAAATACGTCTTTTTGTGAAAGTGGCAACCTCAAATGCCTTTCTAAAATGGCAGTTAGTAAACTAATCTTTGTGTGATCTATGCCTACGGCTGTCCTGCGTGGCATTGCAAGTCCGCTTGGAATTACTAAGGCCTGAAGCTCTACAAAAATTGGCCTTGTGCCCTCCAGTGATACCGTTATTGTTGTTCCAACTGTTGGTTCTTTTCGTTCACTTAAGAAAAAACTAGAAGGGTTCAAAATTTCTTTTAACCCCTGACCTGTCATTTCAAAAACACCTAACTCTTGTGTACTTCCGAAACGATTTTTTACAGTTCTTAAGAGTCTGTAATCTTGTGTGCCGTCACCTTCGAAATATAGCACTGTATCTACCATGTGTTCGACCATTTTCGGACCAGCAATAGCACCATCTTTTGTGACATGGCCTACCATCCAAATGCAAATCCCTGCAGATTTTGCCAGTGTCATTAATCTAGCTGTAACTTCTCTAAGCTGTGCGGCATTTCCAGGAGCTGAGGAAATAGATTGTGTCGAAAACGTCTGTAAACTATCCATAAATAAAACCTGTGGTTTAAGTTCTTTAATTATTTCAAACACAGGTTCTAGTTCTGTTTCAGAAGCAAGAAAAAATCTATTTTGATGATGGATTTGTAAACGATTTGCTCTCAATGCGATTTGTTCCACTGATTCTTCGCCACTTATATAGAGCAATTTAAGTTCATTTTGATTGTTAATTAATCCATTGGCTACTTGAAGGATTAGCGTGCTTTTACCAATTCCAGGGTCTCCCCCCAGGAGTACAAAACTATCTGGTACCAATCCTCCTCCTAGAACGCGATCTAATTCGGCAATTCCGGTGTGTAGCCTTTGATAAGCTGAAGCTTTGTTTTTTTGTGAGTCTTCTAGAGTGGTCCAGGTAGAAGTTTTTTTAAGAAAACTTTCTCTTATTGTGGCTAATGAGCTTTTTGACTCAGTAGGGTCGGTTTCTTCCTTTTCGATTAAGGAGTTCCACTCTTCGCAGGTTGGGCATCTGCCTAACCATCTTGGAGTGGTGTAACCACAGGTTTGACATGCATAGTAAGATTTTGTTTTCATAAAGCTTATATAGTGGGTAACATAGTTTAGGCAAATTTTTTTCTATTTTAAAAATAATTTCCCTAACCGGCCGCCATCCTGGCCGAATCGCATCCGGCTCCCCAAAGGCCGGTTCTGTAAATTATTTTTAAAAAAGAAAAAAATTTACCTAAACTATGCTACCTCTTATACCTAAAGCTTGGGATAATTGCTATTAAATCTTTTAACAACACGTTATGGTGTACTGTTTGTGAAATATGATTGTCCGTGAGATAATTACTTTGTTTTTGGGAGATTTTTTATGGATAAAGACAATGAGACATTTAGAGAAAAAAGACTAAGAGAAGAAGATGAAGAAGAAAAGAATAAAAAAGACGAAGAAGATCTCTTAAAACGAGTCGGACCAAAAAAAGTAGGAATGATTACTGGCAGTACAGAAAAAGTAAACGAGCTCATTCATAATATTGAACCATTGATTGAACAAATTAATAATCTTTATAACATGTTTTTTTCTGGTGCTGAAAAATTACCGCCTACGGAAAAAAGAAATCTACTTGAGAGCTACGTTAATCAATTAAGGCTCATGTCAAAGCCTACTTCGGCTATTCAGTTTCGATGTAACACTTTAGAGGCTTATTATCTCACTCACCGTGACAGGTGGGATAAACTAATGCGAGACATGGAAGCTGGAAAAATAAGAAAGCTTGCTAATATAAAAAAATAAATTTCTACTCCAAAAGCTCTATTAACATCTTTTCATCAATTACAGGTATCTTAAGCCCCTTAGCTTTTTGGAGTTTGCTGCCAACATCTATCCCGGCAACCACATAATTTGTATTTTTAGAGACACTAGAAGTAACTCGTCCCCCAGCTTCTTCTATTTTCTTAGTTGCGTCACTGCGCGATAGGGTTGGGAGTGTGCCTGTAAGGACAAAAATTTTACCAACTAACACGCCTGTCTTTTGATCTTTTTTTGTAGATTGTGGGTTAATTTGTGTCAGCAGTTTTTGTATTTCGTTTTTGTTTTCTTCACTCTGAAAATATTTATAAATACTTTCAGCCATTTCTGGTCCAATTTCATGGATTTGTTCTAATTCATTTTTAGAACTGTCCATCAACGCATCTAGCGAACCAAAATGACCAGCCAAGGTTTTTGCGGTTCTCTCCCCAACATGACGAATTCCTAATGCGAAAATAAATCTATAAAGTTCAGGGTTTTTGGCATTTTCAATTGCGCTTAATGTATTTTCACAAGATTTTTCAGCAAAGCCTTCTAGTTCCATTAGGTTTTCTTTTTTTAAAACAAATAAATCAGAAGTGCTTTTTATTATCCCTTCGTCAACTAATTGTTCTACTGTTTTTTCACCTATACCTTCGATATTAAGAGCATCTTTCATAACAAAATGCCTAATTCGTTCTTTGAGCTGAGCAATACAGTTCTTGCTTATACAACGACTAGCGGCTTCGCCTGCTTTTCGGATTACTTGTGCTCCACAAACAGGGCAGTGATCCGGAAGTTGATATTTCTTTTCTTCTCCATTCCGATATTTTTTTATAACGCTTACTACTTCTGGAATTACATCGCCTGCGCGTTGGATGTAAACTTGATCACCAATCCTGATATCTTTTCTGTCAATCTCATCTTGGTTATGTAAGGTTGCCCGTCTAATAACAGCACCTCCAACTCGTATAGGAGTTACTAATGCAACTGGAGTAAGCGTTCCAGTGCGTCCTACTTGAACAATTATATTTTCTATTTTTGTTATCTGCTTTTGTGGAGGAAATTTAAACGCAATCATCCCGCGAGGATTTCTTGAGACATATCCTGCTAAATCAAGATGTTTTATGGAGTTTAGTTTGATTACTATTCCGTCAATTTCAAAGGGTAGATTTTCGCGTAGTGATTCGATTTTTTTGTAAAAATCTAATACTTCTTTAGTGACAGTGCAAACTGAGCGATATTTGCCTACTTGGAAATTGAGTGTCTCTAGCATTTTTTCAAACATGCTCATTGTTTCGAAGTTAAGTCCTTCTGTATATCCAAACCCATACCAAAAAGCACTCAATGGTCTTGCGGCAGTAATTGCTGGATCAAGTTGTCTGATGGAACCGGCGGCTGCATTTCTTGGATTGGCAAAAACCTTTTGCCCTTTTTTCTGTTGAGAGGCATTTAATTTTTCAAAATTTTTAGTACTCATTATGATTTCACCGCGGATTTCTAAGAGTTTAGGTGGCTGTTTTGTTTTTAGTTGTAGAGGGATGGACCTAATGGTTTTGATGTTTTGTGTAACTTCTTCGCCTATTTCTCCGTCTCCTCGCGTGGCAGCATGTGTGAGAAGTCCATTTTCATATGTGAGGTTCATGGATAGCCCATCAAATTTTAATTCAACAAAGTATTCGATATTCTTTTCTAATGGAAGGTCCAATAACTTATGAACTCTTTCGTCAAAATCTAAAAATTCTTGCTCATTCATAGCATTAGCCAGAGAAAGCATGGGGACTTTATACTTAAATTTTTCTAATTTTTCTACGGGTTTTCCCCCTACGCGTTGAGTGGGTGAGTCATGGCGCAATAGTGCTGGATACTGCGCTTCTATTGCTTGCAGTTCACGAAATAGCAAATCATATTGTGTATCAGAGATTTCTGGATCATCTAAAACATAATACTGATGGTCATGGTGTTGAATAGCGTCGATCAGCTCATTAATGCGCTTTACGGTTTGTTGTGTTGTTGTTGTGCGACCTGTCATATTTTTAATCTTTTACAACAGAATATGTAACACAATTTGATTGGTTTTTTTAATTTAAAAATATTGCACTTCTAGCATCACTTCTTATTTCACTATATTACCTGACCGCTCCAAAGTTGCTCCAGAAATTTATTCCAAGGAAGCAATGTTGCACGATACTCATGGTTTAGAGGTGTGTTTCTGGGAATGTTATCCTGAGTG
>JACRAO010000202.1 GCA_016213345.1 Bdellovibrio sp.
TCCAGACCTTCGATTGCTTTTAGATCAAAATTATGTCCATGAAAATCTCTACCAAAATAATTTAATGTGGGTGGTTTTTCATGACACATTATGCATTTATGCAAAGTCTTTGCGTCTGGATAAGTGGACTTAAGAAGTTTAAAAAAAACCATATTTGCATGACTAGTTAATGCAAAAGCCAAGCCTATCGTTCCAATACTTAAATAATACATAACATTTTTCATATCTTTTCCCCTTTTATTGACATTGAGACTACAATTCCCAATAAAGTGACTTTCTAGCCTCTTTGTGATTTTGTTTAGATCAATAATCCCCTATACAAATGTTTCTAGCAATTTCTGGGCCAGAGATTATGAATTTTGTTCTTGTGTTAAAATTTCGATTAAGCTTATAAAAATACCAGCCAAAATGGGGCCTAAAAAAATTCCAGTAAAACCAAGCGCTTGAAGACCTCCAAAAGCAGCAATAAATCCTAACAATGGGTGTAAATTGCCAGCGCCTTTTAGAACAACTGGTCGAATTAGATTATCTAAGACACTGACAATGATAGCCATGATCAATAAAACTAGTCCTGGGACTTTATTTCCGACAAGAATTTGATAGATTGCTATTCCAAAAGTCACAGGCATGGATCCAATTAGTGGAATAAACGAAAACAAAAATATTACAAAACCAATCAGAGCAAAATTAGCAACACCTGCAAACATACATGTTGTTGTAAATACAACGGACTGCACAAAACCAGAAATGACAGCAGCCAAAATCACTGAACGGCACATAACTGCTACGTTTTTCATAAAAACCGCCGTCTGGTTAGTATTAAAAAAAGAATGCCTGTACATAAAAAATATTAATTTTCTGCCATCTAATAAAAAAAAGTAAAAACTCAAAACCATAATCACTATGGACATCATCCAATATGGAAGCTGTGTAACAAAATTACCTAAAATATTGGCACTCTTTAAACCAATGGTCAGGGCAGATTTTTTTATCATTGTCAAAAGATCAGCATGTTGTAGTGGAAACACAGAAGTAATGCGCTCAATCAATGTTTGAACTCCTTGTGAATTTATAAGATTTTCGATTAATTCCCCTCCTTGTTCGATAGATGTGCCATTAGAGTTCAAATGACTAAGTTGTTCTAATCCTGACTGAACACCCCAAAGAATTAAAAGCACAAAAGGCAAAAGACCTAAAAGAGAAACACACGAGCTAATCAACGTGGCTGCCAATAAACTTGGAAATTTTTTTTTCTCTAAATATTCTTGTAATGGAAAAAATAAAATCGCAAATACGGTTCCCATACATACTGGTACCAGCAGTGAAGAACAAATATAGAGAAAAAAACCAAAGACAAAAAATATAAAAACTATGCGTCCCATAATACTTTACTTAACACATTAGACCACTTTCATATAATATATCTTTCGTCAATCTAACCAATGACTTTGAATTAGCGTTTACTCATAAATTATCATATATTATTCACTACAAGAAAGGTAAGTATATGGATTTTTGGATAAGTATTTTAGTGTTAGGATGTGGGATTTTGTTTTTAGTTTTAGGGTTTTTAAAACAAAAATCGCTTCAAAAACAAATTGGTGTATTGTTCTTAGAAAAAATGGCCCTCTTACAATCAGATATCAAAGAAACCCTCACTCAACGTCTTAGTACTTCGTTTTTAGAAACCCAAGAAAGATTAGAGCGCTCTCTCGCGCAAAACAGATTAGAACTACAAAATGGGCTTTTAAAAACCACACAGGCTTTAGAAATAAAATTTCAATCACTAGAAAATCAAGTCGGACTGAAACTGGAAAATATTGGCAAAAAAGTAGAAACAAAACTCGAAGAAAACTTAAAAGAAGGCTTTAAACATTTCGAAAAAGTGCAATTCTACCTAAAAGAAGCAGAACTCAAGCTTGCGTCATTAAATACAGTTGGGCAATCTATTTCTGATCTAAATAATTTACTAAAACTTCCACACCTAAGAGGAGGCTTTGGTGAAGCCGCGCTAGAAAGACTTTTATCTGATTTTTTACCTATGGGGTCTTTTGAGCTGCAATATGCCTTAGATCCAAATGAGTTAGAGCGTGTTGATGCAATTGTTAGATTAGCTACTCAAATTTTACCAATCGATAGTAAATTTCCACGAGACCAGGTGCTCCCTCTTTTTGAGACAGATGACCCTGCACTTTTAGAAAATGCCAGAAAAGCACTCTCTGATTTTGTGAAAATTCAATCCCGCTCGATAGCAAAAAAATATATCAGACCAGATCTAGGAACCACGGATATGGCTTTGTTATTTTTACCAAGTGAAACGTTGTATTTTGAAGTCATACGAAATGGAAAACTTTTTGAAGAAATGTGTAAACTCAATGTCTATCCAGTTTCTCCAAATACTTTAGCCATGGGTCTTCGCTCCGTATCGATTGCTCAGGATTATTACACAATGTCCAAAGGAGTAGAAAAAACGATCGAAGACTTAAATAAAACTCGCCGTCACTTTGAACACTTCGAAAAACGATTCGAAGAAGTAGGTAAAGGCCTAAAACGCGCACAAGACGCATTTGAAACCGCACATGTACACTTGGGTCATTATGAAAGCAGTATTTATCGCTTAACTGGCGAAGAGCGCACAGAGAGCCCAGAACTGTCTATCCCAGAGGGCAACGCATAAGCTATCTTTTTGAAAGCTCAGAAAACATGTATATCTGGCTCAAACATGCCTTTTTGAAATCACTCAGGAGTAAACTCTCATTTTCGCCGTGGGCATTAGTGTATGGATCTTCGGCTCCAACAAGCAAAGCCGGAACATTGCCTAAAGTTTCTGTCAACGGTGCAACAAAAGGAATACTGCCTCCCATGCCCAACTTAAATGGCTTAACTCCATAGCCCTTCTCAAGCGCATTAAGCGCGACGTTAAAAATTGGGGCGCTGGTATCTGTAGACCAAGCTCCCGACGCAGCCTCAACCTTTATGTTAAGCTCAAGTCCCCAAGGAACTTGCCGGGCAATATAGTCCTGCAAAAGTTTTAAAACCTTTTCAGGGTCCATATCGGGCACTAAACGGATAGAAACTTTAGCCCATGCACTATCATTAATAATATTGCCTGACTGTTTTCGTGATGATGCCTGAATAGCATTAACTGTTATGCTCGGAAAACGCCAAGTTTGTGAAAGAACAGATGGTCCTTCTTTTAAAAGCTCAACATTTGGCAAAAGTCCAGCTTGCTCACGAAAAGTTTTTTCATTACACGGAATACGATTTAACTCTTCTTGCTCTTTTTTATCAAGCGGACGGACTTGTTCTAAAACTCCTGGAATTTTAATTCTGCCCTTTTCGTCAACCAAAGATCCTAGTACTTTACAAAGTGCTATTGCAGAATCAGGAATAGGCCCTCCCCACACTCCAGAATGAATTGTCTTAGTCAACGCTCTAAGCTCCACTTCCACAGCGACAATGCCCCTTAGTGCAACTGTCAAAGCTGGCACTCCCATATCAAAATTTCCTGCATCTGTTAAAATCAAGGCATCTGCCTGGAGCAAATCTTTGTAGGTATTAACAAATTCTCTTAAGTGATGACTCCCGATTTCCTCTTCACCTTCGATAATCACTTTGACATTAACCGGTAAACTACCAATAGTTTCTAAAAAACTTGAAATAGAAGCAGTGTGGATAACAACACCAGCTTTGTCATCGGCACTGCCTCTGCCAAAAAGCCTATCACCACCCTGTGCTTTCCTAATACTTGGCTCAAATGCTGGAGACACCCAAACCTCATCTCTCCCTGGAGGCTGCACATCATGGTGAGCATAAAGCAACAAGGTGGGTTTTCCTTTTGCCTTTAACCACTCTCCATAAACATAGGGGTGGGAACCGTTAATTTCTAAAATTCTTACATTTTCTAGACCAGATTTTTTTAAAAGAACTTCGACTGCTTTAGCTGATCTTTTGACTTCATCAGGCGAAAACCCGTCAAAACTTACACTAGGAATACGAACCAGGGTTTTTAATTCCTCTACATGCTTATTAAAATTAGCTTCAAAATATTGTATAACTTCACGCATAAAAAAACACCTCTCCGGCATTTTACATATAGCTTTGTATATTGACAAGTTGAAAGAGTTTTAAGAGATTTGCTTTAGATGAAGACACGAATTAAACTAAATCCCACTTATTGGAAACACTCATACTGTATCCCTTTTTCTGAAGACGTTGTCCCTTCGAGTTTATTTTTAAAACACAAACATTTTTTAGTTTTAGACATTGAGACACAAAAAATAGCTCAAGAAGTAGGTGGTTGGAGCCACATTGAAAACCTTGGTGTTTCTGTAGCGTGTGCCTATGATAGCAAGTCAGATGAGTTTCTATCATTTTTAGAAAAAGATTTAAAAAATCTTTTCGATCTTTGCGAAGAAAGACTCGTAGTTGGCTACAATATTAGGGGATTTGACTTGCCAGTTTTGAAGCCCTACGGATTAGATACAAAAAAATTAGATACCTTTGATCTCATGATAGATGTAGAAAACCTGACCAGACAGCGATACCTAAAATTAGAAGCTATAGCACGCGGCACATTAGGAGTGGGAAAATTTGCTGATGGACTACAAGCCGTGGAGTGGTGGAAAACCGGACAAGTTCAGAAAATCATTGAATACTGCATACAAGATGTGAAAATCACTAGAGATATTTTTCAACACGGAAGACACAATGGACATATAAAGATCCAACGCTCTGACGAAAATATCGTGCAAGTTCCCGTGCAGTGGAACTAATAACGCACATGGCCGTGACAGCACTTAAAAATCAGCGGTAAACTTATCTGTATCCATGGATTGGATGTGTGTGTGAAACCCAAGGATGGGTTTTTTCCATCCTTTAGCAAATTATTACAAATACTCCAAATAACGACTGACCATCTGACTTACTAAAACAGGCCAGCCCTTTTGCCCACGACAAGCTTTGTATTCCGTAACTACACCCTGTGATCTCACCAATCTCACATGCACAGGATAAAGACATTCTTGTTGCTCTAGCTTTGCATCTGTAATTTCCTTTTCTAGATTTTTTAATTCATCTCTAACTTGCTCTGTTGTTAGTGGTGGTTTTTGGTTTTCCTGAGCAGGTAACCGCCCACTCAAAGGTACTTTGTTTTCTTCTGCCCATTTTGGATCTAACAAATTAACTTGCACTGTTCCGGCTTCACGTGCGTTTACATGCATCACAAACGGCTTAGGCCCAGCCCATTTTTCTCCATATCCGGGATATTCAAAATAAACTTCTACTACAGGTGCTGCTACTTTAACCTCTTCTCGGGGTTGTAGAGCTTGTTTTTGAGAATTCCCAAAGCATCCTGCTATAAAAAGCATTAAACTATTAGAAATTAAAATCAATTTTTTTGTATTTGTCATATATTGCTCCTTTGCGCAACCTGCTGAGACTTTCTGAAATTAAACTTTAAACAAGAAGAATACAAAGGATCCAAAAATACTGGTAAAACGCACCTGGCTGGTACAGCGAGAGCTGCTATCGTGGAGGCTACGGCCCATGTGGCTTCAGCACTATAATCTTTAGATTTTATATTAAAACAACTCAAAAGATCATCCCAAATATACTGCATGTTGGGCTGTAGTAGTGACTGAGCAACAAGACGAGCCAACTCAAATCTTGCACTGTCTTGAGATTTTTCGGCTAAAGTTACAAACCCACCTCCTACACGTATGAGAGGTTCCCCATGATCACCAAGGCTCCAAACACCAATTCCTCTCCAGCTCAAATCTGGCTCATCTTGAGCAGGTGGTCTTTGGATACGAGTATTTTTAATTTGTTTTTGTAAAACCAGATAAGTCACACGTGGCAATGTTTTTTCATATTTTTTTAACCAAGATAGCAAATCTGATTTTGTCTTATGATATAAACTCATTATATTTTGCCAGTTTTTAGCACTTATATTTATTTTGGCGGGAGCACTACCTTTGTATTCTTTATATGAGCACGCAATAGGTTCTTGAGGAGTTTCTAACCTGGATTGTGCAGTTTTTGCTAAATCTTGTAATGCTTTGTGCTCTATTTTTTTATTATTTTTTTTTTCAGGCTCTTCTTCCGCTTTGTCAGATGCAATTACTCTGGTATCATCCACCTTAACAGGTGCTTCGACTTTTTGTTCAACCGGAAACGAAGCTGTAGTTTCTATATTTTCCTGATTTGGTTTATGCATCAAATATACAACTAAAACTCCTGCAATTATGATTGCAGGAACAGCAAAATAAAACCATTTTACCTCGCCGCATTTGCCTATTTTTCGCCACATATCAATAATCTCCCCTTTGATACTCATGATACTCAGCAAGGTATACATTCCACCTTGCGTTCATACATAAATTTTATGTTTAATCTGTTTAAAAACAAAGGATTTTCTTAGGACTTGTCACAAGTACTAAGATAGTTTTATGTCAAAAATCCGACACTTGATAAAAATACAACACTGGGTTATCGCTATGAATTATGAATAACAATAAACCACTCCAAAATACTATAATATTCTTATTAATCATTCTTTTAACACAGTGTTCTACTGGTCAAAAACTATCTACCGAAGTAACTTCGGGTTTACCCAAACATGACTTAGAAGTCATTGTACTCATGGGCATTAATGACTTTCATGGTGCATTGTCCCCGCATATTTTAAAAACTAAAGAAGCTCTAGACGTTACTCCCATAACTTATGAAAAAGGTGGAGCAAGTATTTTAGCTAGTCACATAAATATTTTAAAATCTCAATTTGGTAAACGTTTCTTCCTATTAGACGCTGGTGATGAATTTCAAGGCTCAGTAGAAAGTAACTTAGAAGAAGGAGCTCCGGTTGTTCAATTTTTTAACCAACTAGAAGTTCGAGCAGCCGCCATTGGCAATCATGAATTTGATTACGGTCCAGTCGGACCTGAAGGTAGTACGGGTGATCTCCTGGGCGCACTAAAAGAAAGGTTAAAACAAGCTCATTACCCTTATTTAGCGGCAAATATTAACGACAGAGACACGGGAAAACTGACTGCGTTACCAAATACTTTGCCTAGTTATCTCACACAGGTAGGACGCTTAAAAATCGGAGTCATTGGTGTCAGCACTACTGAGACACCAAAAACCACACGGCCAGATCAAATTAGGTCTCTGGTATTTACAGATCTAAAAGAAGCTGTCTTGCGTGAAACAAAAAATTTAAGAGCACAAGGAGCACAAA
>JACRAO010000203.1 GCA_016213345.1 Bdellovibrio sp.
CACCAATGCCCCCTTTACTCCCAATAAAGTTAGCCATTGCGTTTTCAGTAATCGTATCCATATTTGAAGTCATAACAGGCAGACCTAACTTTAATTTGCCCGTTCTGTCTTGAACGGAGATATCAACTAATCTTCTAGACTCATAATGATTATAAGAAGGAACTAACAGCACATCATCAAACGTAATAGCATTTACAGACATATTTATATTATTTAGCATTATTTTGTGGAATTTTTCAAAAAACTTTAGTAAATGAAATATAAATTCGCACATCCCTACATTGCGTGGTGCTAAACCACTAAAAAGGTTTGGTTTTTGGGATGGAGGAAAGGCAAGTTATTAAAATAACTGTCTTTGAAACTGCGGTAAAGATCAATATATGTTTCCCGCATATCAATTTAGCCACTATGATTTAATAAAGGAGTAAAACAGATGCCTAATGTTGTCATGAAAGAGTTGCTAGAAGCGGGGGTTCATTTCGGTCATCAAACAAAACGTTGGAATCCAAAGATGAAGCCATATGTGTTTGGTGCAAGAAATGGGATCTATATTATTGATCTACAAAAAACAGTATCCCAGGCAAGAGCCGCTGTGCAATTTGCTGTACAAGTAACCTCTGAAGGAAAAAAAGTTCTTTTTGTAGGCACTAAAAAACAAGCAAAAGATATTGTCGAAGAAGAAGCCAAAAGAGCCAACATGTATTATGTAACAAATCGATGGCTTGGTGGCATGTTAACAAATTATCAAACTGTGCGAGCGTCGATTGATAGGCTAAAAAAATTAGAATCACTAAAAGCTGCGCCAGAATGGAATGAAACATCAAAAAAGGAACAATCCCGTTTAGATAGAGAACTTTTCAAACTTAAAAAATCCCTGGGTGGTATCGAAGACATGAAAAAACTTCCAGCAGCACTGTTTATAATTGATACCGAGAAGGAGCATATTGCTATAAAAGAAGCAAAAAAACTTGGTATTCCACTAATTGCAGTAGTAGATACTAACTGTGATCCGTCAGACATTACTTATGTGATTCCAGGAAATGATGACGCAACAAGGAGCGTAAGACTTTTTTCAAAGCTTATAGCTGATAGTTGTGTCGAAGGCTCTCAAATTTATCAAGAAAAACTTCGCTCACAAGAACAACTGCAAGTTGAACGCGATAAAGAACAAGAACTTTTTGAGGCAGAAAAGAAAGCTTCTCGTTTTGAGGGTGATATAGATCTGCAGGGTTTGGACGCGGCAGACTTAGAAACTCAAGATTTAGAGCCGACTGAAGAAAATGTTGAGAAAAACAAAAAGTAAATAAGGAGAGAACTTAAATGGAGATCTCAGCAACACTCGTAAAAGAGCTACGGGAAAAAACCGGGGCTGGCATGATGGATTGCAAGAGAGCGCTTTGTGAGACTAGTGGGAGTTTTGAGAAAGCTATTGAATACCTTAGGAAAAAAGGTATTTCCTTGGCTGAAAAAAAGACCGGCAGAGCCACAAAAGAAGGTGGTATTTCGGCTTATATCCACGGTGAAGGGAAAGTAGGAGTGCTAGTTGAAATTAATTGTGAAACAGATTTTGTTGCGCGTACAGAACAATTTAAACAATTTGTAAAAGATGTTGCAATGCAAATTGCCGCAGCTAATCCCCAGTGGGTTAGTGCAGAAGACGTATCATCTGGAATAATTGCTAAAGAAAAAGAAATAGCAATAGCTCAGATGAAAGACTCTAACAAGCCCATTCAGGTTTTAGAAAAAATTGCTGAAGGAAAGCTAAACAAATTTTATGATGATCATTGCCTGCTGCGGCAATCTTTTATAAAGGATCCTACCAAAACTGTAGATCAACTCACAAAAGAAACTATCGCACTTTTAGGAGAAAACATTTCTATTCGCCGTTTTACGAGGTATGTTTTAGGTGAAGGGCTATCGAAATGACTTTACAAAAAAGCACAAAACGCAGTGAGCCATATAAACGTGTTCTTTTGAAAATCTCAGGTGAGGCTCTGGCTGGACAACTGGGTTATGGAATTGATAGTGATTATTTAAAAATTATAGCTCAAGAAATTAAAGATATTCATGCACTAGGTATTCAAACCGGAATTGTCTTAGGAGGTGGAAACATCTTTAGAGGCGTCAAGGGTGCAACAAAGGGCATGGATCGAGCAAGTGCAGATTATATGGGTATGCTTGCTACTGTATTAAATTGTCTTGCACTGCAAGATGCTTTGGAACACGAAGACGTACACACACGAGTACAATCTGCAATCGAAATGCAAGAACTAGCCGAACCGTACATCCGAAGACGAGCCATTAGGCATTTAGAAAAAAACCGTGTTGTTATATTTGGTGCTGGCACTGGAAATCCTTATTTTACAACTGATACGACTGCTGCACTTAGGGCAATGGAAGTTGGTTCAGAAGTAGTTATGAAAGCTACAAAAGTAGATGGCGTTTTTGATTCGGATCCTGATAAAAATCCAAATGCTAAACTTTATCATGAACTCTCTTATTTGGATGTTCTTAAGAAAAGACTAGAAATCATGGATTCTACTGCAATTTCACTTTGCATGGATAATCAGTTGCCTATTATTGTGTTTAATTTAAATATTCGTGGGGCATTAAAACGAGTGATTTTAGGCGAGGATGTTGGAACACTCGTACATTAAAAACGGGAGGAAAATGTACTATGTCTAAAGACGTCATTGATTTGATGGTTCAGGGGATGGAAAAAAGTTTACAATCTCTAAAAACAGAACTTTCGAAGTTAAGAACTGGTCGGGCTTCGACCGCACTCATGGATCCAATAAAAGTAGATTACTATGGATCCTCAGTTCCTGTAAACCAAGTCGGCAATGTAACTACTCCTGATGCTCGCACTATCCAGATCACTCCGTGGGAAACTCAAATTATAGGTGCTATTGAAAAAGCTATTTTAGCTGCTAATATTGGGTTCACTCCACAAAATGATGGGAAAATAATACGTATTTCGCTTCCACAAATGACAGAAGAACGCAGAAAAGAATTAGTAAAACTAGTAAAAAAAATAGGTGAAGACTCTAAAGTCTCTCTTCGCAACCAGAGACGTGAGGCTAATGAAGAAATCAAAAAAAGAGAAAAAGCCAAACAGTTTTCTGAGGATGACGCCAAGAAAACAATGGATCAAATACAAAAGAAAACTGATGAAAAAGCAGTAGAAGTCGATAAAATAATGACTGCAAAGGAAAAGGAGATCATGACTGTTTGATACTACATTACCCAAGCATGTTGCTATAATCATGGATGGCAATGGACGTTGGGCGCAGGCAAAAGGTTATCCGCGAGTGTTTGGACATATCCGAGGTGCAACACGAGTAAGACCGATTGTAAGAGAAGCGGATAATCTTGGCATCAAAGCGTTAACACTTTATGCTTTTTCGACTGAAAATTGGTCAAGACCCGAAAGTGAACTCAATATTTTATGGAAGTTATTAAAAAAATATTTTCAAAAAGAATTAAATGAACTTAAGCAAAAAAATATCCGCTTAAATATTATTGGAGAATTAGAGAGGCTCCCTCTGGCCATACAAGAAACTGTAAGTCCTATGCTAAGAGAACTCTCAGAAAATACAGGATTGCAATTTAATTTGGCTATTTCTTATGGTTCAAGACGCGAAATATCCCAAGCGGCATCATATTTTGCAAAAGATTGCTTAACTGGCATTCATCAACCACAAGATATGACTGAAGAGCTTTTTCTCAAATATTTAACAACTAACAAGTTAAAGGAACTCTCTGATGTAGATCTGGTTATTCGTACAAGTGGAGAAAAAAGAGTAAGTAATTTTCTGCTTTGGCAATCTGCCTATGCAGAGTATGTTTTTACAGATACATATTGGCCTGATTATACACCCAAACATTTTAGAGAAGCTCTTTTTGAGTATTCACAAAGAGAAAGACGTTATGGTAAAGTAAAAGCTTGTAACAATGAACTCAACACACTCTGAACTAAAAAAACGAATTTTCACTGGTATTTTAGGTGGTGCACTAGTATTAGCCATACTTTTTTTTGGAGAAACCATAGGAGTAACTGTTTTGGGTTTTATTATTTCTTTAGGAATGCTCCAAGAATTTATAGGAATTACATTTCAATTACACGATAAAAAAGAAAAAAAGCTCTTACTTTTTGGACTGCTGTGGCTCATCGTGTTTACAAATTATTGGATTCCACGTATAGAGTATGTGCTTTTGCTTTTTTATTTTTTTATTTTATTTGGTTATTTTTTATTTACCGCTGACGATCATGAAAGTGAACAAAGCTTAAAAATACATTTTCAAGAGTTAATGATTTCACTTTTTGGAGGACTTTATCTTTGTTTTATCCCCATGTACTTAGTATTGATAAGAACCTCTCCAAATGGAAAAAAGTGGATTATTTTCTTCTTTCTATTAAATTGGTTATCTGACACTGCAGCATATTTTATAGGCAAAAAATATGGCAAAAGAAGGCTTTGGCCAAAAATTAGTCCTAAAAAAACCATTGAGGGTGCTCTAGCAGGACTAGGATCCGGTATTGTATTGGCTATATTTTATAAGTTTATATTTTTTAGAGACATGAGTTATTTTTCCGTCTTTTTCACTCCACTTTTAGTTGGAACACTTGCACAAATGGGAGATCTCTGCGAAAGTTTCTTTAAGAGAGCTTATCAGAGAAAGGACTCTGGCGAAATTTTACCAGGGCATGGTGGTTTTTTAGATCGTTTCGATGGAGTTATTTTTAGTGCTCCACTTATGTATGCGTGCATTCGACTTTTTTCATAGGAGATATTGATGTTATCACTTCTTGGTTTTTTAGTAATACTTTGTCCTCTAGTTATAGTACATGAGTTTGGTCATTATTTGTTTGCAAGGCTTTTGAATGTAAAGGCCGAAGTTTTTTCGATTTTTTTTGGTCCAAGTATTTGGAAAAAGAAATGGGGAGAGACGGAGTGGAGAGTTGCTACAATCCCACTAGGCGGATACGTTAAGTTTTTAGGAGAAGATCCAGAAGCCCAGCTCTCGCCAGAAGAGCAAAAAAGAGCTCTGAATAAGCAAGTGCCCTGGAAACGGTTTTGTATTATTTTTGGTGGACCGCTTTTTAATATTCTTTTTGCCGTTTTTGTGTTCATGGTGATTTTAGTTATTGGTGAACCACAGGTAGCTAGTGTAATTGGCAGAGTGGTTAAGAGTTCTTACGCCGAAAAAGCAGGTCTTCGCAGTGGGGATCAGATTTTAAGTATTAACAGCAAACCTATACGAAGGTATGATGAAGTTTTAC
This sequence comes from Bdellovibrio sp., assembly GCA_016213345.1. GTDB lineage: Bacteria > Bdellovibrionota > UBA1018 > UBA1018 > UBA1018 > JACRAO01. The sequence continues at coordinate 5,285 of JACRAO010000203.1, forward strand.
TAGCTGTTAACGAGAATCCAAACCTACCTTTAAATTTAAAAATTAAAAGAAAATCCCAGGAAAACATTATTGATTTGATAATCACTCCTACACCACAAAAGGGTTTTAGCGTGTATGGCGAAGCAACAGATGTAGGTGAAATTCAGGGCATGATTCCTTCGGCTCGTTCTACACAATTTGGGGTATCAGATCCTGGTTCATTGGCAAGTAAAGCAGGAGTACAAACTGGAGACAAGATTTTAGCTTTCAATGGCTCTCCTGTTAGCACATGGGAAGAAATTTTGGAAAACTATGCGGCACTTTCCGCTAAAACTGCGTTTACTTTGAAAATTGAATTTCAAAAAAAATTAGAGCAAAGAGCACTTGGTTTTACAAAGCCAATACAAAGCCAAGGTTTTGAACAGGATTTGGGGTTTTATTCAACAGAGCTTTTTGTAGAAAAAGTAATTGCTAAATCTCCCGCCGAACAAGCAGGCATTTTAGTTGGGGATCACTTACAGAAAGTAGGCAATCAGGAAGTATATAGTTTTTTTGATCTGAAAAACGCAGTGCAGCGTTCTGGTGAAAAAGACGGGAAAGTATTGGTAGAGTGGGAAAGATCTGGAAAGAAAATGTCATCTCTTATCTCTCCTACGGCAACAAGCGGCAGAGATGCATTGTTGAGAAAGACCACGCAGTACACCATTGGAGTGATGCCAATGTTTTTTTGGGCGGAACCGGTTACTGTGATTGAGAGAGTTTTGAATCCATTTTTACTCCTTTATAAGGGAGCTGAAAGAACAATCGTGTTTTCGTGGAGAAATTTGGTGTCTATTCGGAAAATGATGACAGGAGATGTTTCTATTACTACTTTGGGCGGTCCCATTCTGATTGGCAAAATTGCTGGCGAGTCACTATCGAGGGGTCTTATTGCGTTTTTAACAACGATGGCTATTTTATCTGTTGGACTTGGGATTTTAAATGTCTTGCCAATCCCAGTTTTAGATGGGGGACATCTTTTATTACTTGCTATTGAATCAATCCGCAAAAAACCGCTTACTATACGACAAACCGAAATTATTCAGCAAATTGGCTTATCTATTATCTTGCTTCTTATGGTAGTAGTAATAAAAAATGATTTAACAAGATTGCCATTTTTTGATTGAAACAATAAATTGTGGGAGACATGCCATTCATCATTGAACTTCTAATAGAAAATTTTCTATAGTCATGCCAGTTCTGAGTTTCGAATTCCGTCAAATCTACCCAGTCTGTAAGAATGAAGGGCTCACACAAACGGGTTGTCAAATAGATCTTTGATATTGCCATTATTCAGAAAATTTAATATTAATTCATAATATGAATACACGATTATCTTGCTTTGGTACTAGGTTGGTTATTGTTTTATTATTACTCACTCTTGCCTGCGCATCTGCACATAAAAGAGCAAGAAAACACATGGAAAATCAATCTTACGAAGAAGCAGCAGCTACTTATGAGTCAATCCTTAGGTCCAGTCCAGGCGATGCCGAGGCTGTGGCAGGATTAAGAGAGGCTCATGAGAAAATTATAGAAAGTCAATTGATTCAAATCAGAATGACACGTATGTCTGGTAATCCAGAGGGGGCCGCTCATCAATTGTTAGAACTCATTCAACGAGAAGACGAATGGAAAGTGCAACCCAAAGGAAAAGTGGCATTTACTCAAAATGAAGAATCAGAATTAGCTGCTGATCATATAATCAAAAAATTATCAGACGCTATAAAAAGTAATTTTCCATTACAATTTGAACATTTATCTAAAAAATATCAAATATTTTCCCAGGAACACAAGTCTCAACAGTTTAAAAATTTAAAAGACGAAAACAACAAACATGGCAAATCTGAATGTCATAGATTAGCAAAAACTTCGTACGAACAATTTCCATATCTGGCAGAATTTGTGACTCAATACTGCTCTTATTGGGGAGAAAATGTTTCTTTATCAGGATACTTACCAGAAAATAAATTTAAAAATTTATTTCGGGATTTAAATGTCTCAGTGTCTATTCAACGTTATCCAAATGAATTGGTTGCAGGGCTTCAGTTATCGTTAGTTGATGCTTTTAAACGTAGTCCTTGGTTTCACTCACAAGGAAGATCGGTACTTCTTGCCAAGACTAGCGGAGAACATCAGTATGACCAACAAAAGATAGCAATTCAGCTAGTTCATGAATATTATGTTGACGAACGATATGTAAGTTATGAAGATGTTCGCAAAACAAGACAGGTTCCCTATGATACCTATGAGTCTCATTACAATTATATCAATAAAACTTACGAAGAACGAAGAGTAACTAAATATAGAAACGAAGAATATTGGATAAAAGAACCAGTGGAAAGAACCAGAAGAATAACAAAATATTTTCCATATGGCGCATGGAAAATTTCTCAAGTTTTAGGTTTAACTCTTTCTGGCGAATCTCTTGTAGAATCAAAAAACATACGATGGAATCTCAATGATCGTGTTACACAAGAAGACACCATGAGTGAAATCCGCATGGCAGATATTGGACTTTCTCCTAAGGAACCCAAAAAAATCTCGAACAGGGAAGATTGGCTAAAAGATAAAACAAGTCAGTTTTCAAAAGAGTTTGAAGGCACCTTGGGAAAAGCATGGGAAGAAGCGTATTGTGTTGAAGATTCAAATTCAAAAAATTTTAATTACATAGGAAACCGTGTGAGAAAATGCTTAAGGAAAGAGTTTGCAACCCCACCTACTTTTGTAAAAGATTGGTACATTAAGAATTTCGGCCTAGAAGTTCAAGAAGTTACTAAATTGTTACAAGCAGTGAGATAATAAGCTTAGCCGGTTTTACGTTTGTCTTTGTGTGTTATTTGTATCATAATGACTTCATGTGGGGGTAGTCATGGAAAGTCTTTTTGATAATTATTGGGAGTTTTTGAAAAAAAGGACTGAATTCTCAACGTGCACCAGTCCAGTGTTGCGTTGGCACTTTAGCGAACAATTAAACGAATTGGAAATGCGATATTTCAATTTTCTGAAAAATTCAAAATTAGTGCTAGACTATGGTGCAGGAGACCAATCACTTAAGCGTAAATTTCTAAAAAACAATTTTATTGGACAATACAAAACTTGTGATATTTCTAAAAATTATCAGTATGATTTTCAATCATTAGACGCAGTCATTGCATCAGGTCTCAGGTTTGATGCAGTTCTATTACTTGAAGTGATAGAGCATATGAGTCTTCAGGAGTTTGCAGTATTTTTGCCAAAATTATTAAGCATCCTAAATCCAAAGGGCAAATTAATTATTTCCACCCCTAATGCACATTCGATTAATGCGGTTTGGGCAACAGATTTCACACATGTCAAATCTTATCCTCTCCCTGATTTATGGGCTATACTGAGTTTACGAGGATTTAAGTGTCAGCCATTTCGCGTAATCCTTACAAATTCATCCAATGGAGTAATCGCTAAAATCATTGCAATGATTAGGTTATTTATCGCAAAAATTTTAACAAACCTACTTGGTGTGGACTATGCAACCGGAGTAGCTATGCTTTGCGAAAGGCAATCATAGAAAATATGCCATCACCACTAAAATTAATGCAAAAAGCAATAAAACTTTCCAAGGAACATATGACAAAGGGACATGGAGGACCTTTTGGCGCTGTCATTGTTCGGCGTGGACAAATAGTTGCTGAAGGGTGGAATCAAGTTACTTCAACTAACGATCCCACTGCTCATGCAGAAATAGTAGCAATTAGAATAGCAGCTAAAAAACTTAACAATTTTGACTTGAGTGATTGTGAAATCTATACATCTTGCGAGCCTTGTCCCATGTGTTTATCTGCGATTTATTGGGCTCGTATTCGCAAAATCTATTACGGTAATTCTAGAAAAGATGCCGCTAAAATTAATTTTGATGATGAATTTCTTTATCATGAAATCAAAAGACCGTTGAAACAAAGAAAAGTGCCTCTTAAGCAATTAATGCGCAAAGAGGCTTTGAAAATTTTTCAAGATTGGCAAAATAAAAAAGACAAAAATTTGTATTAGTATCTGACAGCTTAAACAGATACAACATTAAATGTCGCTGTAGCCATTGCAACTGGTTTTTTTTCTCCTGTTCTATACAAAAGTCCGTGAATTACACAAAGTCGTTTTCCACGAAATATGACTTGAGTTTTTGCCCTTAGTTTATCGCCAACTCCAAGTGGCATAAAATAGTTTACTTTTAGTTCTACCGTAGAGCAAAAATCTTTTGTAGCAAGTGTAGAAAACACTGCAGCTCCACAGGCAAAATCAAAAAAAGAAGAGATCACCCCACCATGTACCCTCCCGGCCGGTGAAAGATGATCTTTTCTGATAGTAAGACTAACGTGCGCACACTGCTTTTTTTTATCAATTGAGTCTAATTTATAACCCAACCACTTGCCAAATTCGTCAGGGTGAGTGTAATTTTCTAAAAAATTTAAGCTGTTTTTTGCCACTGATCATACCTCGTTAATAACATCAAACCAGGAATAGCAATCAATACTGAAACAATATAATAAGCATGCCATCCAAACTGTTCTGCCACATAACCGCATGGAGCACTCATAAAAACTCTTGATAATGCCATAAAACTTGTCAGAAGTGCGTACTGGGTGGCTGTAAATTTCTGATTACAGAGATGCATTAAAAATGCTGAAAATACTGCAGTGCCCATGCCACTACATAAATTTTCTAATGTTAATGCGGTAATCATCATAACATAATTGTGTCCCAAATAAGAAAGTAAAACAAACGAAAGTCCAGAAAATCCCTGAAGCAGCCCAAAAACCCAAAGTGATTTTTTCATTCCCAAACGGACCATCCATGCTCCACCTACAAGTGAACCCACAATGGTTGCCACTAAACCGAATCCTTTTAAAACATATCCAATATCACTTTTAGAAAATTCTATTTGCATTAAAAACGGTGTCATTAGTGCCATAGTCATGATGACATCCAACTTATAAAATAAAATAAAAGCTAAAAGTTCTAATGATCCCTTGCGTTTTAAAAAATCAACGAATGGCAAAATAACAGCTTCTGAAAGTGTTTTAGGAGGTTTTTCTCTTACTTTTGGTTCTGGCGAAAAAAATGTCATCAAAATTCCAATAACAATAGTTCCTGACATTATTAGATAAACAGATTTCCATGAAAAATGATCTGCCAGGATCAAAGCAACGGCGCCAGAAACAAGCATGCCGATACGATACCCCATGATGTACGTTCCAGCTCCAACACCCAATTCTTCTGGATTCAAAATTTCTGTTCTATAAGCATCAATGACAATGTCCTGACTAGCACTGCTAAAAGCTACAAGTACCGCTAAGAATGCCAGCATAAACGGAGATTCTAACGGTTTTGCAAATGCCATCATTGCAATAAAAAAGGCCAAAGCTATTTGTGAAATTAACAGCCAGCCTCTTCTTCGGCCTAAAAAAGCTGGAACAAACCGATCCATAACAGGTGCCCATAAAAATTTTAAAGTATACGGAATACCAACTAGCGAAAATATACCAATAGTTGTTAAATCTACATTTTTATCTTTCATCCAAGCTTGCAGTGTGCCCGCAGTAAGCGCTAGGGGAACACCTGAAGTAAAGCCATTAACTAGAACTATAAACATTCTCTTATTTGCAAAAACCTGCAATATTGATTTTATCTTCTTCATCAGAAATCCATTAACCGCAAATTAAGTTCTTTTTCGTATGTTTCAAAAAGTTTTTTTCTAAAACACGCTGTTGTTTTTTCTTTTAGATCAAGTGAAGAAATTTTTTTATCCTGAATCACATAAATATCATTACAAAGATCCAATACTTCAGAAGGCTGATGAGCGACTAAGAAAATAATTTTTTCTTTTTCTTTCCATTCTTTTAGCAGTTTTCTAGCGGCTTGGATTCCAACAAAATCCAGACCATCCAGTGGCTCATCTAAAAGCAAAAGGGGTTTTTCAGAGTAATGCGCGCCTAGCCACATCATTTTTCTTCTTTCCCCTTGACTTAACATTCCTAAGTAAGTTTTCATTTCATTTTCTACTGCAAAATCATGGATGATGGATTTTAGACTTTCATAAGAAAACTTTTTATTCGAAACAAACTCAATCCACTCTGAAGGAAAGATAAATTTTGGCACAGTTAAATATTCAGAAAAATATAGCGCATGCAACTCAGGAATCAGTTGCTTTTGCTGGAAAAGAATTTCACCCTCTAAAGCTAATAAAAGGCCACCTAGGGTTTGCAAAAAAGAAGTTTTCCCATATCCATTTGGCGCACTTATGAGATAAAGTCCACTTTTAAAAAGCAATTGATCACGTTTAGAATCAACCTCAAGAAGAGCATTCTTAGGGTTTCTTCCTATTTTTAGATTATGAAATAACAAGGTCTTCATCGATATATTCAATACTATACAGTCTTTTTTCTATATTTTGAAGCTGCTTGTACAGCAAATAGCAAATAAATAAAAACATCCAGCTCCACAGGTAAGTCACAAAACCACCCAGTAAACCTGACGCTAATGCTATAAAATGCACTAACCATGGTCTACCACTGTCTCCTTCGAGTGCAACAAAGACAGATGACACCATGGCTCCCAAGCAAGCTAATGAAATAAAAAACCACTCCTGAAATGATGTAAAATATATTATGCCAAAAGCACTCCATGCAATGAAAAACTGTATAACCTGCGAAATAACAAATCCTGATAAAAGTTGTTTTGCTCCCCACACGGGGTGAAATGACAGGGCCAAATTTCTCCAATACCGTAAGGAGTAAAGTGCTCTTTGCATTGGCAGGAGTGAAATAAAAATCCATGTCAGTGGTTTATTTTTTTCAAAAATTAAATTAAGTAAGACAACTAAAATGACAGTAAACCATGTGGCACCACGTCTTAATTCATGTCTTAAGTAGAGCTGAATAAATGACGTGCGGGATTGATTCCATAGTTTTTCTGCAAAAATACCCTCAGGCATGAAGTGCAATCTGCCATATCTAAATGAAATAGCCTTTAGCGGTAATTTTTCAAGAATTTGCGGAATTGTGATCAATGCAGCAGTC
>JACRAO010000205.1 GCA_016213345.1 Bdellovibrio sp.
AGGGATAGATGAAAACGGTGAAAGCGTTATAAGAGACTATGACTCAGAGCAAGACACTATTCCTGCCGGTTTCGAGCTTTTCTACGTAAAAGGACAAACCGAGAGAAGCACATATACACAACCAGAGCATAAAAAGAAAAAGCCAATACTAGATTTATTACCACTCCTGACTTCTCTACGTGTTGCTCTGGCACCAGAATCTGGCGAGTTTATTGCACCAAACGAACCACATCCCGAAGGAGCAAAGCCAATTTTAAATCAAGCCATAAGCGGAATTTATATTTCAGTCGGGACAGAGCGAGGTTTTATAGCAGCAGCACTGGCTCAAAAAATAACTCATCTTGTGCTTTTAGACGTAGATCCAGGTGTAGTGCTATTTAATATAATTAATATTGCATTATTACAAATGTCGGATAGTCAGATAGAGTATGTATGGCTAAGACTAAATGCACCTTATGAGACATGGCTTGAACGCATAAGCCGTGTCAAAGACCCAAGAGCAAGAGAAATATTACAAGCAAAAATCAAGGATCCAGAAACAGGAATAGAAGGCACAGTATGGGACTGGTGGAAATATAAAGTAAGGGAAAATGTAGACTTCTCAGACTTTAATAAACAAAAAAAATCTAAGCTTGAACATGCAAATTATCTAGTAAAAGAAAATGAGCACTTGTTTAAAAAATTGCACTCCATGGCAAAACAAGAATTAATAGAAGCTGGCCAAGTTGATCTAGCAAACCCACCTGAAGGATATTTTGAGGCGTTAAGTCAAAACATACTAAGTATGGACCAAAATATTTCTGTCATTGACCTTAGCAATGCTGTTGATCACAAATATAAGATCAGTCTATCTCGACTGCAATTTTTGCTAGATAGTCTTCGTAAAGCTACAACAGGAAAAACAATCCTTCTATTTTCATTAAGTTTAGAAAACTGGGTTTATAGTGCAATTACTTATGATAAAATTTCAACCCCGAATAAAACAACAAAATTTGTACTAGAATTAGACGATTATCTTGCAAATACTTTTTCAAAAACAGGACAAACCAATCACGGCTATAACACATTAAATGCATTACCGTTACCAATTCTTCGCGAAAACTCACAAACATTATGGTCTGTTAGTGTAAAAGAGCTTGTAACTATTGGCAAACAATATGATCTAAGTAAACATAACTTAAAAAAACAATTAATTGCTTTTTTAAATACCTTACTTCAGGTTAATGAAAAAATAGAAATTTCAATCCCACTTAATTCTAAAGTACTATTACATGACGATTTTTATGAAACTCTTTTTGAAGCACTTGCTGAGTGTGAAGCCGGGACAGCTTCTCCAAAAGTAATTAGATATTCAATATCCGAAGTCAACCTAGAGACAAAATCAGTTGATATACAAATGATTGAATTCATGAAAAAATTAAAAAGTAAAACTGGAGATAGATTTATTTACATATTTGATGTGGATTTCACGACCACGGATATTGCTGTTTTAGAAGAATTATTGCCAGAGCTTGAAAACTTTGGCATAGTAGCTCCAGCACGTACCGAAAATGAGGCATTTCAAAATTTTCCAACTGGTTTAAGTCTAAGATTAAAAGCACTTTTAGATAAAGGCGCTGCAGAACTAAAAAAATTAGAAATAAAAAAATAAAATCTTCTTTTTGGCTGCACTGAGTAATAGTTGAGATTCTAAATTTAGCGGGGGTAGGATTTGGCTACTCCCGGTAAATCAGAAAAGTAACTGGATATAAAAAGTAAAGCTTATTTTTAAGACGTGGCTGGAGGCTCTGGCTTTTTGGCTAAAATTTTTTCATATTTCTTCTCTAAATGATCCTTCATTTGTTGTTTTGCTTTTTCTTCGTGAGACAAGAACAGATAAGGATCAAAGCCACAGTGCGGGCAGCCCACCAAGGCTCTTATTTTAATGCGATAAAATATTTCAAAAACCATCCAAAAAGGAATAAATGATACAAGCCCCTTCCATGAAAATACTGGCCACGTCAAAAGTGTAAAGACAGCACTGGTTAATCCAACTTGTACATAATGTTTTTGTTTTGGACGCGGACCACCAATAATCATTCGCTGAGCCTTGCAGGTTGGACAAATAAAATTCCAGACAGGCTCAGTTTTTTCCTTCCAAGAAGTCTTAAATAAATTTAATTTTACCTTTCTTAGCTTCTTTGTAGGAGCAGTTTTTAGTTTAAAATAAACATCTTTAAGATTTTTCATCTTAGAATCTTTCATGGACTCCTTCATGGCGTCCTTCATGAGACTATTTATAATAGCCACACTATGATAATAGTAACACAATTATGGAAAAAGCCGACCTACTACTTACAAAAACTGAATTTTCTAAAACATTGAATTGGTTTTTTGACGAACTCATACCAAATTATGTAAAACAGAAGTACTCCCCAAAAGCGTCATGGAAGACCAAACCATTTTGTGAACAAGATATATATTTTTTCATAAAAGGTATAAGAAAACTGTCTCAAATCCTGACGTTAGAGCGAAGTCCAAAACAAATTACCACATATTTTCAACACGAAAGTTTTCGTTCAAG
>JACRAO010000209.1 GCA_016213345.1 Bdellovibrio sp.
GCTCGAATCATGAGCAGGTTAAAAATAATAGTTAAAACAACAGACAAGACACTCGAAATAACCGGGTACCTGGTATTTCCCATTGCGTAAAACACAGGAACCAAAGTCTTAACACACGAATATGCCGTTAACCCCACGGAATAGGCACACAGTGCATAAGCAGTATGACGGGTTGAGTCCGCAGAAAACATGCCGTACTGATAAATTAGTTCAACAATTGGATAGCTTAAAAAAATAAAAGCCATAGAACATGGCAGATTGATAGCAAAAACTCTTTTTAAGGTTTGATCTACTGTCTGAGAAACGTTTGAGAAATTTTCGTTGACCCACTCTTGAGAAATCAATGGCAAACTTGCTAGTGCTAATGACACTCCAAAAATTCCTATTGGAAATTGCATGAGTCTAAAAGCATAATTTAACCACGAAACCGCTCCTGCTTCCTGTGAGGTAGCTAAAATGCTATTTATTAAAAAATTAACTTGTGTTGCAGCTAACCCCACCATACCTGGCAACATCAGTAGAAGCATTTTTTTTAACGCAGGTTCTTGGTACCATACAAGATCCTGATCGGTTTTTGTTGACACTCGATAACCAGCTTTCAATAGCGAAGGAAGCTGAGAAAAAGCTTGTACAAAACCACCAACCAAAACTCCAATAGCCATTCCTAAAATAGGAGGTAAATTAATTTTATTGAAAATCATTACCAGGGGAACCCCTACCAAAAGTGAAGTTAAATTAAAAAGCGCTGGAGCAAACGCAGGAATAAAAAAATATCCACAGGCATTTAAACTTCCCATAAAAGCCGCAGCTAAAACAATGAGTGGAAAAAACGGAAAAATAACTTGCGTCATTTGTACGGTTAGTTCAAATTTTCCTGGGATTTTCTGATATGCACTTGCATATAACCACACAAGATCTTTTGAAAAGACAATCCCCAACAAAGCCAAAACACAAGTCAACACTACTAATAGTTTGATTACAAGGCTAGCAATTCTCCATGCTCTTTGCTCACCCTCTTTTGTCTTGACTTGAGTAAAAACCGGAACCAATGCAGTACTCATGGCTCCTTCAGCAAAAAGATCCCTTAGCAAATTAGGAATTCTAAAAGCGATATTAAATGCATCCATTGCATGAGTGGCACCAAACAAAAATGCAAAAGCCTGTTCTCTGATTAATCCCAAAATACGACTAAAAAAAGTCGCTATCCCCATAACTCCTGCTGAACGAAGAATCCCCATCCCAGTTTCTTGATTCATAACAACTAGGCTGTGCCACCTTGAATATTTGGGTCACCAGCAAAGGTGCGCGCAAGCCATTTATCTATGCCAGCATCCAATTTGGATCTAAATGGCGCAGCAAATAAACTCAAATTAGCGTTAACTACCACTAGGCCTTCTTCGCACGCTAATTCTGCCGTTAAAAGATGTGATTTAACATAAATCTTTTTTTCTTCCTGGTTTTTATCAATATTTATTTTGCCTAAAAAGATTTTTTTCAAAAAATCGTCAATGTCATGAGAAAGTTTCAAAAAAAGTTCTTCAGAACTCCGACCTGGAATCGATACATTTCTTGTATATTTTGGCATTCCTAAAACTTATCTAATTTTTTGTAGTTTTTCTATCAAATTTTGTCACAAGACCTAATATTTCGCCCTGCTTAACATGACTTCCACGCTTTACAAGCCACTGCAAAACTTTCCCACTAAACGGCAGGGCATGGGGCACTAAAATCTGATTGGACTCCAAAAATAGTAACGCCTGATGAGGTAACACGGTTGCTTGTTCTCTAAATAAAATCGAGTGCACCTGGCCTGTAGCTTGTGCAATTAACTCATATTTTATATCATTTACAGGTAAAGGTGACTCACATAGTTGTTTTATTTTTTTCACTAAAAAAAAACGATCCCCAATTCTCACTTGCCATTGTTCTTTTTGAATTGGAAATGCACAAGCTTTGACCTTTAGATCAGACGTTAAACTAAGTTCTCCTAAAATACCTTTACAACCTTTGTGACTAAAAATCAAAGGAGGGTTTTTCCATTTTAACACATCTTTTTGCACTTTGACTTTGATCCCACCTACCCACCAATTTTCTTCATGCCCATCACTTATAAAATCACACACACTAGCAAAGTGTTGTAATAAAAATGGCCCAGTTGGATAAACTATAGGAATAAACTCTTCGTCAACAAAACTTGTATTATAGATTTCCTCTTGTACCCACGAATGACTTATTAATTGAAATAAATAATTTTCATTTGTCTGAAGCCCCCCAGAAATCCAAATTTCATCTAAAACTATGGCAGCATATTGTAGTGCGCTTTTTCTATCTTGGGCAAAAACAAATAGACTTGCAATATTTCCATTTGTAAGAAAGCTTACTTCTTGATTGTTCTCATATGGAGAATTAAAAATCGCTTTACCATTTGTAAAATCCCATTCTCTTTTTTTAGGTAGTTCAAAAATAAAACCAGGCTGTGGGAGTTGCCAAACCGGATTCTCTGCCAAAATATTAATACACAGTCCCACTTCACTCTTTATTTTAGAACAACAAGTCGGCAAATTATCCTGGCTTAACCCTAATGATATTAGTTGCAATGGTACAGCTTTGTAACCGCTAACTGATTCCCATAGGGGAAAGTTACGCGCCAGAGCTGCTTGTCCTCCAATAAAAAAAGTTTGAACTCCATCAGTTAAAAAATCTAGTTGTCCTATACCTACATAATCTATTTCTGTTAATATTTTTTTTGTGTCATTTTCAAGCTTATTCTCCAAAATTGCGTCTAAAAAAGACATATGGCAAAACTCTACTAGTTTTCTAAAACGAGTCTGAAGCGTTGCGTCTATCTTGGGTAAAAAAATAATTTTTCCATCTTGAAACCTAACAAAGGGAACACTGATATATTTTGAGCTTTCTAAAAAAAGCTCTACAAAAAAGAAAGTTTCACCACTTTGTTGTTTCAGTTGTTCTAGCCAAAGTGGCAGATTCACTTCAAAATCTTTAAGATCTTTCAAAACAAAAAGGCCCTGAGTTAGTTGATTTTTTCCAGATTTCAAAACCAATGGCAATTCCCAATGTTTTTCTGTAATAAGTTTTTTTAACTCGGATAAATTATACAGGGGGTCAAAATGTAAAACCAAATGTTGGATTTTCAGTCTCTCGGCTAAAAGCAGTAAGTGCAGTTGATTTTTAAAAATAGCCAAAATCTTAGCTGGTGGCAAAAAAGCATTTATTTTGAGTTCTTGTAAGACTTGAACAAGCTCTAGGCTACTTGACCATGTACTTACACAGGGGTGCACCCAAAAACTTATATTTTCGTGAGTTGAAGAGCCTATGAAAGCCAAGAAAAAACTTCTTAATTTTGAGATTATATCATGCTCAGAAGAATCAGGAAATTTGTGTTCTAAATCTTTTTCGTAAACAATTTCAAAACCTTCGTGACTAAGTTCTTTTGCAATATGCTCTGTGAGTGGTTCCTGGCCAAGCACCAGGACTTTTCTACGACTTAAAATATATTGTCTTGCCAAATGTGGCAGTTCCATGATTTATGAGTCATATCGCCTACGTGGCTACTATTCAAGGGGTTGAGAAAATAATATCACTTCCTATTAAGTAATTTTTCTATTTCCTTTTGATTCACCCTAGGTCTTGCCCCACCAAAAGCCTTCAACGTATCTTGCAACCTGTTCTTAAGTATGGCTTGTTCTTCAGAAGTTTCTGCGGTGTAATTTTCTAAAAGATACTTAACAGTAGTCAAAGCATCCCAAAGACTCCCAACGCATTTTCTAATTTGTGGTCTAGTTTTAGCTTGTATCCCCTTCAGCGAGATCTCTTCTCCCAAATATGCAATTTCTGCAATATGAGGCAGCCCGAGTTGTTCTGATGTTCCACGAATTGCAAACATTTTTTCAGCAAAAACAGAAAAAAGATTTTTATTGCTTTCTAAATCATTTTCAATTTTTGTCAGTGTTTCTTCGGCGATATTGGCAAAATCACTCAACTCTCTAATAAAATCCTGAATACCTTCATGTCTGTCATGTTCATTTTGTGAGTTCATGTAAACACCCGTTTCTTTAATAACGCGCCATGCACTTTAGATTGAACTTGCATTGCTGTTAAAGGCTTTAATAAATACTCATCCACCCCGGAAGTTACAGCCTCCACAACTTTATCAATTGTACTTTCTGCTGTTACCATCACAAAAGCCGTCTCTTTGTGTATGGGATGGGCACGAATATGTTTTAAAAGATCAAGTCCATCTGTTGGAAACATATGCCAATCTGATAAAATTAGTTGAATTTTTTCTAATTCCATCAGTTTTTTTACTTCTTCTCCATTTGCGCAAAGCAAAATCTTTTTGAATCCAAACAATCTTAGCAACTCCTTGATCTGAATTCTCATCGTATTAACATCATCTGCAACTATAATTGATATGTCTTCTTTTCTCATAATGACCCTGTCTCTTGATCTACAAACTATATAATGTTAAAAAATATATTAGTTATCTGAGGAGTACTAAGTATTTTAACAAATTTTTTAATAAGATCAAAGGAGTTATTTATGAGTAAACCAAGCAAAATATCAGTTGTTCTCTGTGGTTCGGGCTTTAAAGACGGGAGTGAAATTAGAGAATCCGTAGCCGCTTTATGGGCATTAAGCAATAAAAATATTGCATTTCAGTGCTTTGCCCCTGACGCACCACAAGCAGATGTTATTAACTGCTATACACAAAAAACAGATCCACAAACTCGAAATATGCTTATAGAAGCTGCCCGCATAGCCCGTGGAGATATTAAGCCATTAAATCAACTCAATCATGATGAATTTCAAGGCATTGTTATTCCGGGTGGTTTTGGAGTAGCAAAAAATCTTTGCTCTTTTGCAAAAGAAGGCTCAAAAGGCTCAGTGAGACCAGATCTTCAAAAAATATTAGAAGAATTTCATTATCAAAAAAAACCAATTGGTGCCATTTGCATTGCCCCTGCTCTAATAGCATTAGCATTTAAAAATAAACATTTTTGTTTAACGGTGGGAAAAACCTGCGAAGTCAGTCAAGAAATTGAACGCTTAGGACATAAACACAAAGAATGTGCCACAGAGAGCTGCATTGTGGATGCACAAAACAAAATAGTTACAACGCCTGCTTATATGGATGATAACGCAAGCCTTGCACAGGTTTTTCAAGGAATCGAAAAGTTAGTAGCAGAAGTAATAAATTTAACGCTTTGAGTATTGGTATCTCTTACGCGCGCCGGATCTTCCATATTTTTTGCGTTCAACTTCTCTTGCGTCTCGTGTGATATGACCAGCTTTTTTAAGCACGGGTCTGAAAGAAGGATCAACTTTGAGCAAAGCCTTGGTTATGCCATGTTTCACTGCTCCAGCCTGGCCAGAAATCCCTCCGCCCTGTACATTAATATAAATATCATAAGTTCCGACGTTTGAAGTCAGCTCAAGAGGCTGCATAATCAGCATCCTAGAAGTAGCTCTTGGAAAATAATCCTCAAATGTCCGATTGTTAATTCGGATAATGCCAGTTTCTGTAAGCCTTGGCCTTAAATAAACTCTGGCAATTGCGTTTTTTCGTTTTCCTACTTGATGGTATTGTTTTTCCATTAAGACTCTGACTCCTTTACATCTCTTCTGTTACATCTCTTTTGTATTTTCCTTTGGTGTTTTTAGCACAGTTTTTCTAACTGCCGCAAAAGGAAGTGCTTGTGGGTTTTGAGCAATATGCGGGTGGTCACCGCCTTTGTAAATTTTTAGTTTATTCATCTGATGTCGCGCCAGTGAAGACTTACTCGTCATACCCCAAACAGCCCGACGCAGGATTTCCTCTGGCTTTCTTTTAAGCAATTCTTCTGCAGTTTTAATTTTTAATCCACTGATATACCCAGAATGGTTATAATAGAGCTTTTGCTTCCACTTATTACGGGTAAAAACAACTTTTTCTGAATTCACTACAACAACGAAATCCCCCGTATCTACATGAGAAGTCACTGTAGCCTTGTGTTTTCCAGTAATTACCCTTGCCAAAATAGTAGCTAGTCTTCCAACTACCTGATCTTTTGCGTCAACTAAGTACCATTTTGGGGCTCTTGGCCCTTTTTGTTCAAATAAGTGTGGCAACGTTTGTTTTGCTTGGTATGTTTTTTGCTGGAACATAAGAACTATGAGATAACAAGAACATAAAGCAAAAGTCAACTATATTATTGATTAAATCGTAATGGGTATAAGAATTACAAGACCAAAATAATCACTCTACAGCGGATCAGAACAAAAACATGAGTCTTACTGTCAAAACAAACTTATTAAAAAGCCAAAACATGAAACTACGTACTCCACTTTTTTGAACCTAATTTTGCAATGACTTGTAAAAATCGGATAAAGTCCCTTATTGTTGTCCCTTAATGTCCCTCATTATGGCTACAATATTTTGAGATAAAACGTAGTAAGTGCCCTTCTTTTCACCGCGTTTATCTAAAATTGCCAATTTAACCATTAATGCCAGATCTCTTGTTGCAGTTCTTTTAATGCTTTTGCACAGATTTTGGCATTTATCATTATTGATTTCTTTATTCAGCAATAGATATTTAAATATTTGTTGCTGTCTTGGATTTAATGTAAATGCAGATATCTTTTCTACTGCTTTTTCAGCATTAATAATTTGAGTTCCCTTCTTTTGTATCTCTAGCATTTGAGACCTCAAACCTTCAATAAAATATTCAAGCCATGCTGTCATATCCATATTGTTGTCACGCACAGACTGGATTGCTTGGTAATATTTTGGTCTATCCTTGTCATAGTACTCTGAGATAGAAAATAGTTTTTTAAAGTCATAGCCCATTTGATACAAAATTAGTGTTGACAGAACACGAGCGGCTCTACCATTGCCATCCACAAATGGGTGTATATGAACACATTGAAACTGTGCAATTCCGGCGATCAACACAGGAGAAATATCTTTTGTAGTTTTAAGCCACTCAGTAAATTGTTTCATGAGCTGAGGAACTTCTCTGGGTTTTGGTGGGGTGTAAATCACTTCGTTTGTTCTAGAGTTCACAACATAGTTCTGTGTTTTTCTGTAATTTCCTGGATGAGCCTTACTGCCACGAACAAGTACTTTATGTAATGCTAAAATCATTTTTTCATTTATCGAATTATTTTTTCCAAGCTGGGTTGAGATGTAATCCATAGCATTTTTATAATTCAATAATTCCTTTTTATCATCTATACGGATAGTTTTTATTTTTTTACCCTCTATAATGTCCTTAGCCTTATCGAGACTCAATAGAGTTCCTTCAATATGTGTTGAATAGTGGGACTCTCGCATCAATGTTTCTTTTTGCATTTCAGAAAAAGAATCTTTCCTAAGTTCAATAGCATCGAGAAACCCGCGTACTCTTTCAATTTCGACAAGACTTTTGTTTATAATATTGGTTATTGAATACTTTGGCATAAATGAATTAATTATTTTATTCCTTTTCATATCTCATCTCAGTTTGATTTGTTAATAGTAGTATATAGAGGGTAACATAGTTTAGTGAGTTTTTTAGTATTTTTAAATAATTTTGTGAGAGAAGGCTTGGGGCAGCCAGAGATATAATGCCACGAATCGCGCACATGGATGTCAAAGGGGGCACCAAAGGCACTTCGAGGCCAGGCTGGCCGAGAAGACCAGTTGTCCAGAGGACAACCAAAACCAGGATGGTTTTGTCGGTGCCGCTTTAATTTCTTTAATTTTAGATAAAATTCCAAATAAACTTTCATTATCGGTCACTGCAATCCCAGTTTCTCTAATAAATACAACAAGGGCACTTAATGAAGTATTTTCAAGCGATCTAATGAAAAACAAGACTAAGATGGATATAAAAATGAAAACTAAAAGAAGCACAACAAATGGAATAAGCGGAGAGCTATATGGTCTGCATATTGTGATCTTATGGTTTTTAAAATTAGCGTAGTTACAGGTTTCTTTATTAAAGTGCTCACCGTATATAAAAATGTTATCTTTTTTAAGTAAATCTGCCACAACTGAGACAAAAAGATTAGAATATTCTTTGCCAACTCCTTCTACAAATGCACGATAATTACCTGTTTCTAGTTCCTTGAAATGTGATTTGATTAGTATTTCTGATTGAGAATTAATAAGTTTTTGGTTTTCTTTTATAGATATTTTATAAATTCCAATAAAAGATGCCACTAAAATTAAAAACAAGAAACTATTGAAAACGATCCAAACTTGTAAAGGTCTTAGTAGTTTTAGGCGAGTGGGTGTGGCCATGGATTCTGTCCTTGAATTGATTGTTTCCCCCATAAGATAGGCTCCTAAGCTGAATTATAAGAAAATGCAACCGCAGGAAAATCTGTAACTGATATAACCAGTCTTGAGTGAATGTTTTCAGGCTGTGGGAGCTCGACAACACCATCTTGACAAGTCTTGTTATTTAGAAAATCAAAAGCAGATAAATTCTCAGGTTTTAAGTAAAAGTGAGCATGATCAAGCGGCTTTCCTTTTTCTAACAAAATCCAGTCTTTTTTATTTCAGCATTAGATTGAATAATAATTGATTTACCTAATGATCTGATTACCTTTAATTCTGATATCTTGTCTTCTCCATTATAGCAGCAATCAAACACACATCCAAAACTAGAGTGAAATGCAAACCCCGTCAAGACAGATCCTAAATGTTGATCGGTAATTTTAAAAAACTTAAATTTCCATTCAAATTTATTAAATAACTTTTCTATCATTTTTGACTGAATTTTATGTAATGCATATGGGTTCCAGCCGATTTGATGTTTCCAGGCATTCATAAAAACAGCTCTTTCTATTAACTCTTCGCGTGAATTTTTCAAAGCTTGTTTTACATCTCTGCCAGCCGCAAATCCATTGCTTGAGGATATGTGTTCAGATAATTTTTTATTCGCATGGTTTGATAAATACGAGAGACACAGTCTTTCCCAGCTTTCTGCAAATGCTTTTTCAAACGCATGCTTTAACCAAAAACTTTCACCAGAACCAAAAGCAGAGTAGCCTAGACCTTTAATTTCGCAAAGCGACAATGAAATCGGCATCAATTTTGTCGAAATTTGTTTTAATTGCCATGTAATTACTTCTTTGGATGTAGTCAATGGGTTAAAAAAAGAATGTGTTTGTCTTCTAAAAAAGCTTAAGGCTGGTTTCCAAATATGAAAACTATTTCCATCTGATATCATAAAATCTAAGTCTCATGTCAAAAGGATTCCAGAGTGATAGATCTATTCTTTTGCTGGCAAAAACCTTTGATTTTCCAACCATGAACGGGACTAAATAAGCCCCCTGTAGCACCTTTTCGTGTAGTTTTATTAGTGCTATATTTTTTTCTTCTTCTGTTTTTGCTCTCGAGATTGTATTAAATTCTTTTATGAATTTATTTTTTACTGGTGATAAAATATTTCCTTTGTCCGAAAAAATAAAATTCCAGCTACCTGCAGCATCTTTTTGGTTGCCTTTGAAA
>JACRAO010000206.1 GCA_016213345.1 Bdellovibrio sp.
CGAAACATTGCTGTGGTTTAAATAAATTTTATTTATTCTCCGGACTTGATTGGCTGATGTGTGCCAATCCAGTGGATATGGAAAAAAAGCACCAACCCATGCATATGGCACAATTCTCTTACCTTTTGGGTCCTTATTTTGAAATTTTCCCACCGAAATATTAGACCTCTCGAATTGTCCAAAAGTCAGCAGAAAGGTTAGTGTTTTCAACAATCTCATAAGGCATGAGGAAATAACCCTTTAGTCCCCACTTTTCTCCCCAACTGTTTCTTACAATCAGAAGTTCTTTTGTGTCATCATAACCAACTGCCATTACGGCATGTCCGCCTAAAAATTCTTCTGATTTTTTTGGTATAGGCATCATGCCTGTTTCCGCAACACGTGGAGATTCGAAGGACTCATACACAGAAAAACCAAAAACAAATGGATAACCAAGTGCTAGGCACTCTTTCATTTTTCTTAAGCCTTCAATTCTGTAATAAGAAGAAATTTTATGATTTACTGCTTCTTTAAATGCGTCCGCAGTGGGCCTTTTAAATAAAATCTTTTGATCATAAGGCCAAATTGCTTCGCGACAAGCTCCCCAAATCGAAAGAGACCTGATCCCGTCTCTCAGAGTGGCTCCGGAGTCTTGTTCTACACTGTTTTCTAAGACTCTTTCGTTGTAATAAATAAAAAGCCGGCTAACATTTTCAAATTTGTTTTGAATATAAACAAAAGGGTCTATTAGGTCTTTGTCTATAAGATCTTTGATTTCTAAAAATTCTAAAAGCCCTGCTAAAGCATTTCCTGTACAACTTCCGATAGAATCTTGATTCTCTACCGTTGAGCATGCATTTCGTAGATCAACACTTTTTGGAATACGCAGCGGAACTTTTATTTTTTGTCTAAAAATAAAATCCCTATGGTCTGGTAAGTCAGGTTTCCAATTATATTTCCATTTGATTTTTTTCATATTGCTGAGTATGGTTATTTATCATATGAATGTTTTTAAATCAAACTTAAATAATAAATTTATTTTTTTCATTAGTTTAGCGGGTGTTATAGGTTTTCTGTTGAGAGTTGTTTTTTTAGATGACATGGAGTTTAAAGAAGACGAGCATTACAATTTTATCCAAACCACGCTGATTGGCAAAACAGATCCTTGGCCGTGTTGTGGCTTGCCATCCGGTGTGTATTTAGCAAATCCTGGAATGAGTATTTGGGCTTTTGTTTTATTAGCCAGGCTAACTGGTGTAACCGATCCAGTAAGTCTGGCAAAAAGCCTAGCGATCTTTAGTTGGCTAGGGATTTTGCTCATTATTCCGTTTGTTTTTCATGTGATTCCGAAAGTTATGCAGGCAAACAAAAATGATCTACAAAGCTTAAAGGAACGGATAAATATAGAACAAAAAATTTGGCTTTGGGTATTTTGCTTAGCTATGGTCAACCCTTTTATGCTTTTATATCAACGAAAGCTTTGGCCAGAGCCTTTTTTGCCATTATTTTTGATGTTATGTTTAATGGGTTGGTGTTTTAGAAGAAAATTTACCGGAGCTTTTAGTTGGGGATTTTTGGGTGCGCTTGTTGGGCAAATTCATATGAGCGGTTTTTTCTCTTCTGCTGGTTTTTTTCTCTGGACCCTGGTTTCAGAATTTA
The DNA here is from genome assembly GCA_016213345.1 of Bdellovibrio sp. Lineage (GTDB taxonomy): Bacteria > Bdellovibrionota > UBA1018 > UBA1018 > UBA1018 > JACRAO01. The sequence continues at coordinate 1,639 of JACRAO010000206.1, forward strand.
AGAGCAAGAAGAAAACCAATTGGCTGGCATGGGTTTTGGGTACGGTTTTTGGCGTTTTACCGATGATTCCGTGGCTGATTTGGGTTGTTAAGCACCCACTGTCTCAGGTCATACCGAAAAGTATTAGTGAAATGCTGCAGCTTAAGTTTTGGGTTTTTTGGATTTCAGATCCAACGGGATTTCATCTGGGCAATCCGTTAGGGTTGGGTCGTGGAAATTCTACTTGGGCGCAAATTTCGGATTTTATTTGTTACCCTATTGTGGGTGGTTATAATACTTATATTAATGGCATTGCACATGTTATTATTTTATTTCTAACCGTAAAGACTTTTTGGTGGGGAATAAAATTTTTATTAAAAATATTTCAAACCAATAAGTTAAAAAATTTCTTTTTATTCTGTTTGGGCAAGGGATCTGATTTGCGTTTAGCACAGGGGGCTATGTTTTGGGGATTTGGGATTTTAATGACATTAACAGGTGTGATGATTAGGCGATACTATATGGTGGCAAGTTTCCCGTTTGAGTTTGTATTTTTGGTAAGAGCTGCGTTTACAGATCCTAAAAGAGCGTCTAAAATTATTTTGCCATTACTTTGGTTTTGCGAGTTAGTGGTATCGGTTAATTTTATCGGCTATGTTCATGTAAATAAAGGCGCCGTACAGGGAGATTATGGTAAAGCCTTTCATGTGATTAAAGAAGAAAATCTAAAAATAACCGGAAAACCTTGGGCGGATCACCCATTGCAGTATTATTCGCCATAGGTCTTTTGTGACACAAATAGGGTATTCTCTTAGGCTAGTAAATGTTATTTGTTTATTTACTGAGAAATCATAACAAACGTAGCAAGCAAAACTAAAAATGTAATGATCGATAATGCTTTCATATATACAACAACTTATTTTTATCATTTATGACTTAATTGGTCAAGTAATAAAAATTGTATTTTTTTTGTTTGCTTCTCAGTAAAAAATGACACAGGTTCTTAACTGTAATGCCACAGGGAAATAAAATTTTGATTCTTCGCTTAAGTAGCTTGGGAGATGTTGTTTTAGCAACTTCCGTTTTAGAAGCTTCTAGTCGTTTTAAGAAAATAGATTGGGTTGTGGCAAGTGATTTTTCTGCGATACTGAGAGAACATCCTAAAATTAATCGACTTTGGGTTTTTGATCGATTTCAAGGGCTTGTAGCCTGGACTACATTTTGTAAACAGCTTTTTAATGAAAATTATGACACAGTTTTTGATTTGCATGTAAGCATTAGAACCAGAATTCTAAAGTTTTTGTTTTATTTTTGGTCTTTTACGCTCAATAAGAAACCGCCCGCATGGCAAAGCATTTCTAAATCCTACTATCGCTATTATGGATATTTTATTTTTAAAAGTCTCTGGCCAAAGTTTTTAAGACCTATATCAATGCGAAAAAAATTTTTGCTAAAATTAGGCGCAACTGGAAATGAACTGCCTAATTTAACACACCTTGTGATTCGTGAAAACAATCTCTCCCAATTATTAGCAAATCTTCCAAAAGAGTATTTTTGTATAATGCCAAGTAGTCATTGGGCAACAAAGAGTTGGCCAGTTGAGTATTACTTTGAACTTGTAAAAAAATTACCTTTTCCTTGTGTAATTTTGGGCACTATGAAAGATGGTTTGAGCTTGAAACTTATTGAACTTTTAAAAACAAACTCTATTTATTATATTTCCGCAGTGGGCAAGCTAAATCTAAAGGAGGCGGCTCAATGCCTAGCTCGTTCAAAAGGATATATTGGTAATGACACAGGACTGTCGCATCTTGCAGAAGCAGTAGGTACAAAAACTTATGTTATTTGGGGACCTACTGTGCCGACTACCGGTTTTGAACCATCACTTGCCGAAAGTCGGTCTTTTGGTGTTCCCTTATGGTGTCGCCCATGTGGAAAAACGGGACGCTTTTGTCATCGTATTTTTAATCATAGATATGCTTGCTTAAAAAACCTGATGCCAGAAACTGTTTTGAATCAAATAATACCAGAATTGGCCTCTAAAAACGTAACACCAAAAACTACAAAAAGATTACAATTTTATCGTTTTTTAGCACGGAAACTGACATCAGATATGGTCTTTAATATCAATGAACAAAAAACTCCTTGTAATCCTAAAAAGAGTAAAATTAGAATTTGGTTTCACGCAGCCAGTCAAGGGGAGCTTGAGTGTTTATGGAGTCTTATTTTCCTAAGTCTTCAGCGTAGAGACGAAGTTGTTATCACTGCTTTTAGTGTATCAGCTTTGGGAAATTTACAGAAACTCAAACAGGAAATATGCAATAAAGGTTATCAAGATCAGCTAATTTTTATTGGACAATCACCACGCGAAGGTTTTTGGAGTAAGGACTTAAGTTTTCTTAATCCTGATATATTTGTTACTGTAAAATATGAAGCTTGGCCAGAACTTTGGGCTTCACTTTCTGAACAGCAAGTGCTTTTAGCGGTTTTGAATGCCAAGCCACGATTTTCTCTAACTTTGGCTAAACTGATTACGCAATGTTTGGGTGTGCCATTGCCCAAAATGTTTTTCTTTACAACTGCAGATTATCAAAATTGCCTTTTAAAACACTTTCCCAAATCGCGGTGTTTTACGGTGGGAGATGCACGCTGGGAAAGAATTATAACTCGTTCGCAAAATATCCATCCAAGGGTTCAGGAACTATGTGAAATATTTTCATTATTACCAAGGCCATGGGGTGTTTTTGCACAAGTTTGGGAGAAAGATTTAAAAAAAATAAAATCTTTTTTTACTGCTCCGGTATTCGTAGGCACATTATGGATTGTGCCACATAAAACTGATGAAACTAATCTAAACATTATAAAAAATATTTTAATGAAATGGGGTTATGAAATTTATTTTTCTTCACAGTGTGTGGGTAAA
>JACRAO010000211.1 GCA_016213345.1 Bdellovibrio sp.
CTCTGAAGTTGAACTTATTTTAGATATCTCAGCCAGATAAGTTATAAGAAAACTCAGCATTCCAAATAGGATGATTTTTACTTTCATGATTATCTAAATATCTAAAATTCAAGAACAGATCAGTATGATCTTACTTCCCTTTTTCAATCTCTCCACACTCTAGCATTTCTTTTCCGTAATAAGGATTTTTTACTGAACCAGTTTTTTGTAACCACCTGGCATTAGCCATTGAGCAAAAAGTAATTTGTATGTCCGCAGGCTTCTGAATCCTGGCCCATTTCACCATGTGTTCTGAAAGGTCTTTAAATCGTTCACGCATGGTTTTGAGGTCTTTTTCTTTACTGAGAGTTAACGAAGCTTTTTTGAGTTGAGTTGTAGGTGCAGTTTTCGTAATTGTTTGAGCAGCCTCACTGACTCCTTGAGTAGTATCAGCAGCCAAAGCTCCATGAATTTTCAGATAAGAATCCAGCACAGATGTCATCACAGGATCCAAAGTTGGTTTTGCAGCGTTTATATTCAAAGATAGTACGCCACATAGAAGCACAAATACAAACAAGTTAAAGTTTTTCATAAAATAAATTCCTCCTTCATAACAAATTTCCACTTCCAAATAAAATAAATTATTGGATAAACAAATATTCTAGCACAAAGCTAGTAATGAGTCCACCGGTGAGACCACTTTCTAGACTATAGTACAATGGTACAGTCTTAAGAACTGGAGTGGTTTTAGGACAAGGAGGTGGTGCTTTACAAAACGCTCTAACTCCTTTTAAATTATTTTTAGGCGGGGCCATTGGGGATGGACAACAATTAATGAGTTGGATTCATATAGAGGATTTGGTTTCGTTGATTTTATTTTCATTAAACAATGAAAAAATATATGGACCTCTGATTATGAAACGCCCCTGCTGGTTACCATTGCTAGCTGTTTTATTAAAAATCTTACTAGGTGAAGTTTCAGGTGTTTTAATCAAAGGGCAAAATGTTATACCCGAAAAAGCATTTCTACATGGATTTCAATTTAAATATCCTTCCTTAAAAAACGCTCTGAAAAATTTACTTTAAGAATCCAGTACAATGAGTGGGATGAATTATTATTTTAAATTTTATTCCCTTTATTTAGTTACAGGATATTTGGAAATAGACCTCTTTCATAGACGCCAAGTTTGATTTTCCGAAGCTACTCCCCCCACCACTTTGATAAAATAGGATCACTCGCAAAATAACCTTCATCACTTTTTAAAATATACCCAAGTTCCTCGAGTTTTATGACTGCCTTTCTCACAGAAGAGTGGCCAGGAAGATTATGTTTTCTTAAAAAATACGCAGCAGTTACAGGTTGTTTTGGATCTCTAGCGATGGCCTTAAATATTTGTCGTTGTTGAGGAGTTAACACCACGATTGCATTCTCAAAGGTTGTGCGTTCTTGGAGAAAGGCAGCCTTCAAAATTTCTTGGGGTGTCACTTTCCCCCAGTTTTTGTGCGCAACATAACTTTCCCAGGCAAAAAAGCCAAGAAGCTGAACATAATAAGGATGCCCTTGACTCATTTCGGCTATGGTTTCAGATAAAACAGAAGGCACTGTGTCACCAGATAATAAAAATTTAGTTGCCAGATAATGTGTGGCCTCAGAAATTGGTACAAATCCCAAATCAAAACGAAGTGCACTTTGATAAAAAGCTCGCTTTCTATTAAAAAACATCTCTTTTAGTAATGTAGGAAGACTCCCAGAAAAAAAAACAGTTGTGTTTTTAAAGTGCTGAACAATTGCTCGCAAATATTTTTCAATCTTCCCAGAGGGATCGTAAGCGCATATTTCTTGGATTTCATCAAAAATAATAATTTTTTTGCCTAATTTTGTATTTAGATCAAACCAAAGCAAAAGTTCCTCTAAATCTTTAAAACTAAGTGGATTTGAATCTAGAGAAATACCAAACTCAGGCTCTCCAGAAGGACTGATAGATATTTTTGGAGCTAGCTTTGGAAGTCCTTTTTTAATTGTTGCAACCAACTGAGAGAGGGTTCCTCGCTGACTTTTCACAACCTCTTGACCAATAAGATTTAAAAAAGCCTCTTCTGTCGAGCTTTTAAATAAATCTACAAAAACTATAGTCATCGAATATTTTTGTTTTAGTTCAGTGGCTATTCTTACTAAAAGGCTTGATTTTCCAAACCTACGTGGTGCTAGAAGTAAAGTATGCTGCCCTCCTAAAGCGTTCTGTATCAACGTTTTTTGTTCTTGTTTTCGGTTAAAAAAAACACCTTCTCCTGCAATACCTTTCATTTTGAAAGGATTAAGAATGCTTTGATCCATGGCACCATTAGTGTGACACTAACTGTGTCATTAGTCA
>JACRAO010000207.1 GCA_016213345.1 Bdellovibrio sp.
AGTAGAGAGAACACCTTTTTTAGATGCTCTAAATAAGACACAAAGTGTTGTAGAAAAGAAAAATACGTCCCCTATACTGTCTAACATCCTTTGTTCGGTAAGAGGTAAAGAACTCTCTATTTTTGCAACAGATTTAGAAGTAGGCGTCAAAATAAAAATTAATATCGACGAATCAGAAAATAGTCCACAAAAAGAAAAATTACAAGAACAAACACCAGAAAAGTTAAATGAAGAAAGAGTTTCGTTTCCTGCAAAATACTTTCTTGATATAGTGAGAGAGCTTCCCCATAATCAAAAGATTATAATAACGAAAAAAGAGAATAATTGGGTAGAACTACTCTCCGGCAAATCAAAATTCAACATGGTGAGTTTATCTCCAGACGAGTTTCCAACTTTACCAGAATTTGAAAACAAAAAATATATAGACGCGCGTGTAAGTTCTCTAAAACAAATGATAGATAGCACCGCATTTGCTATTTCTACAGACGCCACCAGATACACCCTAACAGGAGTTTATTTTGAACCACTTGATCAACAAATTATGCGAATGACAGCCCTGGATGGACATCGACTATCTTTTGTAGACCAAGAAGTGTTTTTGAAAACACCGAACATGAAAAGCGGTATTATTATTCCTAAAAAGGGTTTAGGAGAGCTAAGAAAACTAATAGAAGAATCTTCTTCGTCTGTAGGTTTAGCAATAGAAAGAGGAAATTTATTTGCTACTTATTTAAACACACATCTTTTTATTCGTTTAATAGAAGGCGAATTTCCAGATTACAGACAAGTAATTCCTTCTTCAAAAGAAAAAACAATAAAAATAAAAAAGGAAGAATTTAATTCTGCTCTAAAAAGGGCAAGTCTTTTTGCAAATGAAAAAAGTAAAGCGGTTAGATTTTCTTTACAAGACACCACGTTAACAATTACCACAAGCAACCCAGATATGGGAGAAGCAAAAGAAGAAGTAGAGGTAGAATATTCAGGGGAGCCAACGGAAGTGGGATTTAATTTTAAATACTTATTAGACTATTTAGCGATAGTTCAGTCAGAATATTTAGAATTTTCTATGAAAGATCAACAAAACGCTGGAATACTAAGGGGAGTAGGCCAACAATATCATACATATGTAATCATGCCAATGAGAGCCTAATGTGGATTAGTAAAATAAAATTACAAAACTATCGAAACATAAAAGAAATATCAATAGAACCAAATAAAAAAATAAACTTTATTATAGGTAAAAATGCGCAAGGAAAAACGAGTATTTTAGAAGCCATATGTTTTTTGTCAGAACTGAGATCTTTTAGGAAAGCAAAAACAGAAGAAGTGATATCTTTTGGAGAAAAAAACGCGTTTGCAGAATGTGAAATAAGAGGAGAAATAGAAAATAAGTTGCCTTTAAAAACAGAATTAAAAATATTGTTTTTAGCAGAAGAAAAGGAGAGTTCAGAAAAAATATAAAAAAAGTCGCGCAAAAAAAAGCAGAAATAAATAAAAAACAATACGCAAGTGCATCTAATTATTTAAAACAACGTTTTGGGTCACTAGAGTTAGGTTTTCACTCAATAGTGTTTAACCCCATAGATCATGAATTAGTAAGAGAGGAACCAAGTATCAGAAGAAGTTATATAGATAATGCGATCTGTGCCGAGGAAGAAGATTATTTAGAGATAATAAGAAAATACCAAAAAGCATTAAGGCAAAAAAATGCTCTTCTAAAAGAACCCGAACAACCATCCGAAGAAGAAATTTTAGGATATACAGAAACACTGTGTCATTATGGAAATGAAATTACTTTACGGCGACTACAATGGATAAAAAAAGCAAATAAAAAGTTGCCTTTTTTTATGAAAAAAATAACAAGAAGAGAAGAAAAAATTTATATAAATTACCAATCAAATTATATAAAAAAAACTATAGAATTTAATAAAGAAAACAATGGGTTATATATAGATCATTTTCCTAGACAAGAGGGCGCGCCTTCATTACAACTATTAGAAAAAGCCTTTTGGTTGAAGTACTCTTTACTAAGCGAAAAAGAACGGAGAGCAAAAACAACACTAGTGGGACCACATCGGGATGAATGGCAATTATTTTTAGATAGTAGGTTACTCAAAGGACATGGTTCTCAGGGGGAAATAAGGGCTGCCCTATTAACATTAAAATTGAGCGAGCTGGCGCTATATAGAGAGAGAACCGGAAGAAAACCGGTGTTTTTATTAGACGATTTTTCTTCCGAATTAGACAGAGAAAGGAGAGAATTTCTTTTAGAGTATCTATTGAGTACAGATCTTCAGGTTTTTATTACTACAACTGAGGATATATCAGGAGAAGGAAAAAGTTTTTTTATTCATAGAGGGAGCTATGCAAAACAACATCAGTGTGAATGATTATTCAGCAGATAAAATAAAGATTTTAGAGGGTTTAGAAGCCGTTCGCAGAAGACCCGGAATGTATATAGGAGATACCGGCGTTCGTGGTCTTCATCACTGTGTCTATGAAATAGTAGATAATTCTATAGACGAAGCACTCGCGGATTTTGCTAAAAATATTTTAGTAAAGATTCATGCAGATAACAGTGTAACAGTAGAAGACGACGGAAGAGGCATACCCGTAGGAATTCATAGTTCCGGAGTGTCGGCAGTCGAAGTAGTTATGACAAAACTACACGCGGGAGGAAAATTTAACGAAGAAGACAGCGCATATAAAGTATCCGGCGGCCTGCATGGCGTAGGAGCAGCCGTAGTAAATGCTCTGTCTGAATCTTTGCATGTCGAAGTGCGCCAAGGCGGGAAGGTTTATAAACAAAGTTTTAAAAGAGGAGTGCCCGTTGCGCCTTTAAAAGAAGTAGGTGTTACAGACAAGAGGGGAACATTAACGACCTTTAAACCAGACCCAGAAATATTTGAGATACTAGAGTTTAGTGCAGATGTTTTAGCAGGAAGGCTTAGAGAACTAGCATTTTTAAATAGTGGAATAAAAGTCATACTAACAGACGAACGGGTAGAACCAGAAAAAACACTCGAATTTCACTATGCCGGCGGATTAATACAGTTTATAGAATATATTAATAAATCAAAACAAAAATTACACGATAAAGTAATTTATTTTTCACACGAGAAAGACAAAAGCGCGTCTGAATTTGCTATGCAATGGAATGACTCTTACACAGAGACCATATCCGCTTACGTCAATAATATACACACAATAGAAGGAGGAACCCATCTCAGCGGTTTTAGAACTGCCTTAACCCGAGTTGTTAATAAATATGCAAATGATTCTGGATTAAATAAAAATTTGAAGGAACCATTAACGGGCGAAGATATTCGCGAAGGAATAGCGTGTGTGATTAGTTTAAAAATTCCAGATCCACAATTTGAAGGACAAACAAAAACCAAACTAGGCAATAGCGAAGTAGAAGGATATGTAAACGCAGTTCTTTATGAAAAAATGACGGATTATTTTGAACAAAACCCCGCAATCGCCAAAAGAATAGTACAAAAAGCAATAGATTCGGCACAAGCAAGGATTGCAGCGAGGAGGGCCCGGGATCTAACACGAAGAAAAACCGCTCTAGACTGGAGCGGATTACCCGGAAAAATGGCTGACTGTCAAGAACGAGACCCCGCTAAGTGTGAGCTGTTTTTAGTTGAGGGAGATAGCGCAGGGGGCTCAGCTAAACAAGGGAGAGATAGAAAAAATCAAGCAATTCTTCCATTGAAAGGGAAAATACTAAACGTAGAGAGAGCCCGGTTTGATAAAATTCTTTCTTTCGAAGAAATAAGAGTTCTTATCACAGCACTTGGGGCGGGCATAGGGAAAGAAGAATTTGATATTAATAAAATAAGGTACCATAAGATAATCATTACTTGCGATGCAGACGTAGATGGTTCTCATATCAGGACACTTCTTCTTACTTTTTTTTACAGACAAATGCCACAAGTGGTAGAAAAAGGATATTTATATATTGCTCAACCACCGCTATATAAAGTCAAAAAAGGACAAAAAGAAAAATATCTCAAAAACGAACATGATCTATCCGAGCATCTTTTAACAAGCGGATTAGAGGGAGTGCAAATCAAAAGGCGAGATGCGGTTTCACCCATGAGTCAAGTTACACTTAGCTTGCGCGCGGCAAACAGGTTTTCAAAAGCAGTAGAAAGAATGTCAAAAAGAATAAACCCAGAAGCTTTAAAAGAGATAGTTAGACAAGAAATTAGCCCAGAAACACTAGAAAAAAGAGAGTTTTTAGAAAACGCTCTAAATAAGACACAAAAAGCAATTCAAGATAAAGGGGGATTATTTTTATTTAGATTAGAACAAGACTCTGAACACAATGCTTGGTCTGCACGCGTGGAAACTGTTATTCACGGGGCAAAAAAAGAGTTTTTACTTTGCACCTCTAATTTAGACACCCCAGAATATGAGGAGTTACTAAAACAGTATCAAATAATGAAAACTCTAGGGGTAGGAGATTTTGTTATTAGCGCAGAAGGAAAAAATGAAATAACGGCGCAATCTGTAGAGGAAATAAACGAAAAAATTTTAGAACGTGCAAAAACAGGGCTTACTATTCAGAGATACAAAGGTCTAGGAGAAATGAATCCAGAGCAACTTTGGGAAACCACACTTGATCCAACAAGAAGGATGTTGCTTCGGGTTTCTGTAGAAGACGCCGTTGAGGCAGATTCGATTTTTTCAGTACTAATGGGTGATCAAGTAGAACCGCGTAGACAATTTATCGAAGAAAATGCTCTGCGGGTGAGAAATTTGGATATTTAAATTATGAGCGAAGAGCAAGAAATTCAAGATAAAAATGTAATGGTTATTAATATCGAAGACGAAATGAGAGGCGCTTATTTAGACTATGCCATGAGCGTCATTGTGGGTCGCGCGCTCCCGGATGTTAGAGATGGTTTCAAGCCGGTTCATAGACGTGTTTTATTTGCCATGTATGATTTGGGAAATACTCATAACAAACCATATAAGAAATCTGCACGCATTGTTGGTGATGTGATTGGTAAATATCATCCCCATGGAGATCTCGCAGTTTATGACACTATGGTGAGAATGGCACAAGATTTTTCTTTGCGTTACCCCATAGTTGATGGACAAGGCAATTTTGGTTCTATTGACGGGGATTCGCCCGCAGCAATGAGATACACCGAAGTGCGTATGTCTAAGATTGCTGAAGAAGTCCTTTCAGATTTAGATAAGGAAACAGTAGATTTTTCGTTAAACTATGATGAGAGCCTGAAAGAACCAACAGTAATGCCTACAAGAATTCCTAACCTATTAATTAATGGGGCATCAGGAATTGCTGTAGGAATGGCTACAAATATACCACCTCATAATTTGACTGAAATTATAGACGCAACCACCGCCCTTATTAATCAACCCTCTCTTAATACAAACGATTTATTTCAATATGTAAAAGGACCAGATTTTCCAACGGCCGGGTATGTTTTTGGAGGGGAGGCACTTAAAGAAGCGTATCGCACAGGCAGAGGTTCAATTTCAATTCGAGCTAAAACAGAAATTGAAACATTCAAGGGAGATCGCGAAAGAATTATTGTTACAGAACTTCCGTATCAAGTTAACAAAGCCAGGCTTATAGAAAAAATTGCTGATTTAGTAAAAGATAAAAAAATAGAGGGCATTTCTGATTTAAGAGACGAGTCGGATCGCGCGGGAATGAGAATAGTTATAGACATTAAAAGGGGAGAAAATTCGAATGTAATTTTAAATCAACTCTATAAACTAACACCCCTGCAAGAAAACTTTGGAATTAATTTATTAGCTATTCACCACGGAAGACCAAAGCTTTTTAACCTAAAAGAAATGATTTGGGCATTTATAGAGCACAGAAAAGATGTTGTTACAAGACGAACAGTTTATGAGTTAAAAAAGGCAGAAGCAAGAGCACATATTTTAGATGGACTTAAAAAAGCGGTAGAAAATATAGACGCAGTAGTGGCTCTAATTAAAGCCGCAAAAAATCAAGACGAAGCCAAAGCTGGTCTCTCTAAAAAATACGCACTAAGTGATATACAAGCACAAGCAATTTTAGAAATGCGATTAGGGAGACTGACAAATCTAGAGAGAGAAAAAATTACCGAAGAGTATAATCAAATAATAATCCAAATCTCAGAGTATAAAAAAATATTATCTAATGAAGAATTAGTGTACTCCATTGTAAAAGCAGAGCTTGCTGAAATCAAAAAAAATTATGGAGACAAAAGAAGAACCGAAATAGTTTACGGAATAACCACAGATTTAGAAGTAGAAGACCTCATCTCAGATGATGCCACGTTGGTTTCTATTACGCATACTGGATATATAAAGCGCGCCGACCCAAATTTATTCAGAAGCCAGCACCGTGGCGGCAAAGGAGTTAAGGCAGTTACTACTAGCGAAGAAGATTTTGTAACTTCGATTTATAAAACAACAAATCTAAGCTATTTGTTGTGTATTACAGATAGAGGAAGACTACATTGGCTTAAGGTGTATAAAATTCCAGAAGCCAGTCGTAGCGCAAAAGGCAAAGCAATTGTAAACTTACTAGCTCTTTCTCCTGGCGAAAAAATAAAAGCGATTCTTGCCGTAAAAGAATTCAAAGAAAATGAATATCTCATTATGGTTACAAAAAACGGTATTATTAAAAAGACAGCTCTAAGCGAGTTTCAGCATGTAAGGGCATCTGGAATCTTTGCGGTTCTAATAGAACAGGGAGACGAGCTGGTGGCGGCAAAATTGTCTAGAGGAAATAATGAAATATTTTTATGTTCAAAAGAAGGAATATCTATTCGATTTAACGAAGAAGACGTAAGAGCCATGGGCCGGGGCGCCAAGGGCGTTACTGGTATGACGTTGGATACAAATGACCGGGTGATTGCTATGGAAGTATTGGAGGCAGATAACAGTAGGGAAGTTTATGAAATTTTAACCATAACCGAACTTGGGTACGGAAAAAGAACACCAGTGTCAGAGTATAGGCTTCAGAGCAGGAAAGGAAAGGGAGTAATAAATCTTAAAACAACAGATAAAACAGGATCGGTTATTGGATCAAGACAGGTGCTAGCAAAAGATGACATTATGCTTGTGTCAAACAAGGGGCAGATGATTCGCATCAAAGTAGGGGAGATCTCAGAGAGAGGTAGGTATGCCCAAGGGGTTATACTTATGGATGTAACGCCCGGAGAGAAAGTGGTTTCTTTTGAATATTTAGCTGAGAATGTC
>JACRAO010000208.1 GCA_016213345.1 Bdellovibrio sp.
ATTGTATTATTTGAATTGTCATTTTAATGCTATACTACCTGCATGCGTAATCTGAAACAAAAACTTCTCCTAGGATCAATCACTACGCTCATTATTGTCGAAGTCGTCATGCTTTCTCCGTCGTCTATTGAAAAAGAGTCAACAAACACCCTTTTAGATCCAAACCTATTTATCATTACAAAAAATACAATAGCAACAGGAATACCTCAAGGGAAAATTCCTGAATATAGCATTGATCGATTTGAATATATTTCTACGCAACATGGCGATAAGCAATGGAATTTATTAGCAAAAAAGGCAAATTATTATAAAAATAGCAATATCGTTCATGCTTATGAAATCGAAGCCATTCTCTACAATCCAGATGGAAAAATTACCACTATTACCGGGCGAGAGGCAAAATACTATACTGAAAAAAAAGAATTAGAGATTTTTAGTTCAGTTCATTCAAAATTTCCCGATGGTTTCGAAACCAACAGTGATTATCTACGCTACTTGCCAAGAATCAAAAAAATAGAAATGCCAATCCAATATCTTGTAAAAGGCGAAAGTCATGAGTCAAATGATCAGGACATTTTTTTTACCAGTCAAGGATTGGACTATGCCATGACAACTGCAGAAATATTGCTACCAAAAGATGTAAAATTTAAAGTAATTAAAAAAGGGAAATCAACCAAATCTTCTCAAAAACCTGAAATAACCAATATTTTTTCTGATATGTGTTTCATTGATCGAAAAGAAAAATTGGCAAAATTTAGGATGAATGCCGATCACACACAAGAAGCGCAGTTTGTAGAAATCACACAAGAAGATCTTTATATCAAAGGTCGTATAGCAGACTTAAATTATGGCAATTTTTCAGAAATTTTGCAAAACCTCACCGTTTATCAAGATGTATATATTAGAGAAACAAAGAAAAAAAATCTTCTCCGTTATGGCACAGGAGGTATTTCAGAATTTGATACAAATAAGAACATTATTACTCTAAAAGAATTGCCACAAGTATATCAAGATAATGATACGATCACGGGAGACGTTATTGTCATTCACAGAGATACAAATAAAGTTGAAGTTGAACATAGCAACGCCTATAGTGAAGGCACCAAGGATTAAACATGACAGCACAGTTCAAAACAGAAACACTGCAAGCTATTAATTTAGAAAAATCCTACAAAGGCCGAAAAGTAGTTGATCGAGTAAGTTTTGAGGTGAAATCTGGTCACACCGTGGGTCTTTTAGGACCTAATGGGGCTGGCAAGACAACATCTTTTTACATGATGATTGGCCTTATTCATATGGATAACGGAAAAGTAAGCTATAATGATCAAGATATTTCAGATTGGCCCATGCATAAACGAGCACAAGTTGGCGTTGCATATCTCCCACAAGAGCCATCTGTTTTTAGAAAACTTTCTGTAGAAGAAAATATCCTTGTTGTTTTAGAAACATTACCTCTTAGTGACTCAGCTAGAAAAGAAGAACTCAGACGACTTTTAGATGAGTTCAATTTGACCCAGGTATCAAAACAAAAAGCTTTTACTCTCTCTGGGGGAGAAAGAAGAAGAGTCGAGGTAGCAAGAGCACTGGCTATGAAACCTCATTTTATTTTACTAGATGAACCTTTTGCAGGAATTGACCCAATTGCAGTATCAGAAATTCAGAAAATGATTCAAAGGCTTAAGAAGAAAAATATTGGAATATTAATTACCGATCATAATGTGCGTGAAACATTGGCAATTTGTGATTTTGGTTATTTACTAAATGATGGTAAAATAGTGGTCACAGGTACTCCTGAGGAAATTGCTGTTAATCCAATAGCACGTGAAGCGTACTTAGGAGAAGATTTTCAGATATAGGATAAAAATGGCAGCTTTAGAAATTAAACAAAGTTTGAAACTCAGTCAGCAGTTAGTCATGACACCGCAGTTGCAGCAAGCAATTAAGCTTTTGCAACTCAATCGCATGGAACTCCAGGAAGTAATAAATCAGGAGCTTACAGAAAATCCAGCTTTAGAAGAAATAGGCGAAGAATCAGAGACCGAAACCCCCCAAGGCGAAGGATCTGCTCCCTCTGATACAGAAACCAGACAAGACCCCGAGGGCGAACAAAAGAGAGACGAAGAAGCATTTTTAAAACCAATACCAAAGGAAGAAAAACTTGCTCTTAACAGTGATGAAACATTCAATTGGGAGTCTTATGTCGAAGAATTTGATTCCTCTCATGCGCCTTCGCTGCCCTCTATGCGCGAAATTAACGAAGAACTGCCTAGTTTTGAAAATGCATTAACTAAAACCACTTCACTCGAAGAGCATTTGAACTGGCAGCTATCAATGACCACACTCACAGATGCTGAAAAAAAATTAGGTGAACTCATTATTGGTAATCTAACAGAAGACGGGTATCTAAATGTCACATTAGAAGAACTGGCCCAAGAAACAGAAGTAAATATAGAAGACGCTGAAGAAATTTTAAAGATCATACATAATTTTGATCCCATAGGTTCAGCATCTAGAAACCTAAAAGAATGCCTGCTTGTACAAGCTAAATTTTTGAGTCCCGCACAGCCTTTAATTGAAAAAATGGTCGAAAATCACCTAAATGACCTAGAGAAGAAAAACTATCAAACAATAGCTCGCGCACTAAATGTACCCATATCAGACATTATAGACGCCACAAAAGTTATTTTAGAATTCGAACCCAAACCTGGACGTTCTTTTCATACTGGAGACACTTATTACATTACGCCTGATATATATGTTTATAAGATTGGGGAAGAATTTGCAATTGTCCTAAACGAAGATGGACTACCTAGACTAAAAATTTCTCCTTATTACAAGAGAATTCTGACCACAGCCAAGCAGGATAAAAATAATGTAACAAAGGAATACGTACAAGAAAAACTTCGCTCTGCAGTTTGGTTGATTCGTTCTATTCACAATAGACAAAAAACAATCTACAAAGTTACCGAAGCGATTGTAAGAAGACAAAAAGAGTTTTTTATCAAGGGGATCCAAAGTTTAAAGCCCATGGTTTTAAGAGATGTTGCTAACGATATTGGCATGCATGAATCAACCATTTCGCGAGTAACAACAAACAAGTTTGTGCACACACCTGTTGGGATCTATGAGCTAAAATATTTTTTTAACTCAAGCGTTAATACGACACCAGGCACTGACGCTATTGCAAGCGAAGCTGTAAAAGAGTACATAAGACACATGGTGTTAGAGGAAGATACAAAAAATCCACTCTCAGATCAGAGAATTGTCGAAATTTTACAAAGTAAAAATATTGAAATTGCCCGTCGCACCGTTGCCAAGTACAGGGACGTTCTTGGTATTTTATCCTCCGGGAAGAGAAAAAAAGTACTCTAAAGGAGAAAACTAATATGGTCTTAAATATAAGCTTTAAACATATTAATTCAAATGACGTAATTAAGGATTATGCTCGTGAAAAATCCGAGCGTTTTAAAAAATATTTCAGTGGCAAAATCCATGTGACATGGAATTTTACAAAAGAAAAGGAAAACAACATAGCCCACTGCCATTTGGTAGGAAATCGTATGGATTATTTTGGCGAAACATCATCTCATGACTTGTTTTTTTCAATCGATAAAGTGACAGATAAAATTCAAAAACAACTTAGGCGGCACAAAGAAATTGTCAAAAACCATTTGCATCACAATCACGTAGTTAATATAAGAGACTAAAATAAGTCCTTACTAATTTTAAATGCCGATAGTGTAGAGTCATCTGTAGCTATATATAAATAAGCCCTTTCTTCAGCAAACGAATGAGAGTAAAGATAAGCACCCTCTTCTGTTTGAAGTGCAATATCAGCTAAAAGCTTTCCCTCAAAATCAAACAAAAGAACATGATTATGTTTTGTATCTGAATCTTCATAGCTCATTAAAATAAAATCTTTTGTCACCTGTACGGAAGGTGTGAAATCAACATATTTTGCACCAGAGATATGCCATTTGGCTTTCAAAGTTTTCTTTTGTCCTTCAAATAATAACAAATTTTGTCCTTGAGAGTTATTGCCATAAAGCACTAAATGCATATTTAATGGCGCAATTTCAATTTGCTCCATATGAGCAGGCGGAATTCCTTCGGCCTGGGTTTTTCCATTTTCGTCAAACACAATTAGTTTTTGTCCTTTTGCAGTCAAAAATAAAACAGCAACTTTTGGATGATCACCACTGCTCACATCTAAATCTAAAATTTCACCATTGATTTTTTTATGCCATTTTTCATTGCCATCTGATTTAAGCAAATACACTTCGCCATGAGTCAGTGAAAAAGCTATTTGTTTTTCATCATTAGAAATTTTTAGATTTAAAATATCTTTTTTAATTGGAAAAAACTTGAGTTTTTTACCATTAAAATCTAATAAATCAAAAGCAACATTGGGTCCAGCGTCTTCGTCATGATAGCAAATTATTTTTTTTTGCTGAGATAAAA
>JACRAO010000210.1 GCA_016213345.1 Bdellovibrio sp.
ACGCTGGATTTTGCTAAAAACAAACTATTTTCTTTCTGATAAAAATCTATGTAATTAAATATAATATTAACCCCTTTTTTTTCGGCTGTTTTTTTAAGGTGCATAAAAAAAGGTTCTATTTCTTTGAACTCAGAAAAAAGTTGTATAATAATATCCTTGTTCTTTAATTGATTTATTTCCTGTGCCTCAATTGTCTGATAGTTTTGTAAATGGCCTGAAAATCCAAGTGGGATTATTTGTGTTTCATATTGAAAGTTTTTTTCAAATTGATACGTTTCAAAAGCAATATGCACAAGATATGCAAATTCTTTTCTGGCTTTTATAGATTGGCTCAAATGGTGTTTTATATTAAATACAAAAAAATATATGACATTAGAAACCCCATAAATAACTTGAGGCGCGTTTTTTCCTATGGTTTTAAAATTTGTCATAAATGTAAAGGCAGAGACAGGATAGAGATCTACCTCTATTGCCTTAAAAATTTTACTGGTGTAGTTTGGAATATCAACAAAACTTTTTAGATACACCCTTTGTGGAGATGTCTTTGAACCAAGTGTAGAATATATGTTTTTTTTTTAGAATTAGAATTTTTTTGTTCAAATCATAAGTTTCTACAAAATAAGGGCCAGAAGTAATTTTCCAGTCTTTTGTTAGATTTGTTGGATGCAATATAGCAGCATCAGCAAGACTAAGTTCATGGAGCAACCCATCATGTGTTGTGTTGCTAAAAGTCAGTGTAAGAATGTTAGTATCTTCGTGATAATTGACTGATTTTATATTTTTTAAATAAAATGAATGTCTAGACGGGTGTTTTTTTATATTATTAAAGTGACTTACAATTTCTTAGCCGTGCATTGGAGAACCGTCACTCCAAAAAAGAGGCGATTTAATTTTAAATTGCCATGTTTTTGAGTTTTTTTGTTTCCAACTTTCTGCAATAGCTGAAGCATAACCAGAAGGCTCTCTTACGTCATCTCTAATTAAACCCATACTTAAGTTTTCTAAAAGATAATATTCATAAGTAGTTTCAGTATTGCTTAGATCCAACAGTGTGGCGTCTTTTTTTAAAACTCCAAATGGGAATGCAGAAATTAGACCATTTGGATCATGATCCATTATTGAGCAGCCTGAAAATAGAAAAGGGCTATTTATTATAAAGAATGCTGGAAGAATAAAAATACTAATAACTAAAAAATAAATGACAGATCTTAGCTTACCCATGTTAACTCCTTATATTTCAAAGAACCTCATTATAATGGCATAAGCTCTAGTTCTTATATTTTATATAATGCCACATGTCAACTATATTATTGATCAAATCACACCAATAGACAGATGAAACCTATAAGGGTCTTCGCCACTACGTGGCGCCAGATTGAAGCCCCAATCAAAATTAATCGGTCCTACGGGGGTTTTATAATGAAGTCCAAATCCAGCTCCATAGCGTAAAATTCCAAAAGAAAATCGATCTTTTAACAAATTAGCAGCATCCAAAAATGGACCTATTCTCAAGCCACCAGCGAAAGGAAAATCCACCTGAAACCGGTAATTAACATAAGAAAGCGTACCTCTTATAGCTACATCACTCACAGGAGTATTATCATCTGTTAAAGTCAAAGATTGCTCCCCAAACCCCCTCAAACTTCCTGCCCCACCTAATGCAAATTGCTTACTGAGTGGTATAGTGTATTTTCTCGCTAGCAAATCCTGATCCGAAACTCCCACCGGTGTTAATACAAAGTTTTTTGCAAAACCCATTCTAAAAGAAAAAAAACCAGCTATGTTTTTCCACAAAGGAATAAAAAAATCTGTCCTCCACTGAAACCTCGTATATGAAACCGGAAAAGGATCGCCTTGTGATAACAAAGCAGGAGCCGCATACTCTAGAGTAGCTATAGAAAAAAATCCAGAAGTTGGGTCTAAAACATTGTCTCTCAAATCCAAACGTAAAGAAGGCACCAGAGCACCTATAAGAAGTGTCTGGTCATCAATAGCCGGGTTGAGTGAATGAAATTGTTCAACTCTTTCTAATTGATACGAAAGCGCTCCGGTCAGATTATACTTTCGTATTAATGGTCTTTCTAAACCAAAAGACAATAATATCGTAAATGCATCGAAGCTTAAAAATTGTGATCTATCAATCGAAAATCTTGGTTTAAATTTTGTATCATTAAGAAAAAACCAGGGCCACAAATAACCTATTTCAGCTTGATATTCGACAAAACACGGCCCGCCATGAGGTATATTGTTTTTATCAATATTAGCACAAAATTCAGGATCAAATCTTCGATGAATATCTGTATTTAATGAAATTGTATGATTTTTCTTCCACAAATTTGTATACGCTGTTTGGCCAAAAAAACGTATTCCCAAGTCATTTCTATACCCTATTCCTCCAGCAATAACTCCAGGAGTACCTTCAGTAACAGAAATACGGACGATTTTAAAACCAGCCTTCTTTTCGTCTTCCAATAGTCTGATATAAACTGACGAAAAAATACCTAATTTTCTGAGACTTATTTCTGAACTAGAAATCTTGTCTTCTTCTAAAAGATCACCCTCACCAAATATATGTTCTCTTCTGATTATTTCTTCTTTTATAGATTGCAAACCTTCTACTTCAATACGACTTGCTTTATAAGCATATCCTTCCTGCAAAACCAAGGAAATAGTAGCCAATTTATGATCGTAAGAATACACAACTACGTCTTCTTTGCCTTCATTTGTAATTTGAAAATTCCAATAACTTTTAGAATTATAAAGTTTTTTTAATTTTTCTATCCCTTCATTAAATGAAAATAAATTAAGCGGTTTTTTTTCCTCAATCCCCAAAACATCAGTAATCTGATTTTTCGAAAAAGCCCGAGCCCCAGTCAAATAAATCCGATCAATCTGAGTTTGCTCGCCTTCATATATATAAATCACTAATTTTACAGAATGTTTTTTATATAAATATAATTTATTTATTGCAATAAGCCTGGCCGACAAATAACCTTGTGATTTAAGCCACTCTATTAATTTTTCTGTTGTTGAAGAAATATCTTTTTCTACGAAATATCTATTTTGGATCAAAATAGAAGAAACTTTAAAAAATTCGTTTTTTAAATCCGCTCCTGAAAAATCTAAATTACCATCAAATTCAATATTCTCAATTTTTACTCTCTCGTTTTCCTGAATATTGAAAGTAATATGTTTTTCTTGTGAATCATGCTTTTCGAATGTATAAACCTGTATTTGAACATGTGCATACCCTAATGATTTATATTCTTCTAATAAACGATTTTTAATAACATTGATGTAATCACTTCCAAAACCAGTGGCTTTTTGTTCTTCAATAAAAGAAAGTAACTGGTTTTTTGTAAAAGCAAAATTATCCCTGAAACCAAATGTAACATGATCACCCAGTTCAACAGACACCTCTAAGTTAACAAAACGATACGCCTTAAGATTCAACTGGCTTGGCGCCTGAACTGTTACTATGTGAACATCCTCAATTTTGGAGCCAACAAATTCTTGGGCAGCTAATTCATTTAAAAGCGCTTTTTTCCCTTTTTGAATTTGCTCCTGATCCAACAAATCACCCTCATTAATTGGAAACAGCCCTAAAAGTTGGTTCACTTTCTTATCCCAATAAGTCTGAAAATACCGTCCTCTGATGGATTTGGGTAAAATTTTTATTTTAAATACCCGTGAAGGCAAACCCTCATCAATAATAATTCTTAAAAAATTCTCATATAATCCTAAAGTATTTTTTTGCCTTAAAAATTGGCTTTTTACTTTAACCAATTCATAGCCTTTGCTCTGGTAAAAATTTTCAATATTTGATAATGTACGAATCAGTTTTATACGCTCAAATGACTCTCCTACAGAAAGTTCCAATAAAGCTTCAAAATTTTGCTGATTCATAACCGTTGCGCCAAAAAGTTCTACTCTATCAATATCAAATTTTTCTTTCTCGGCTGAAAATCCAAGTGTTGTAAAAAATAATAAAAAATAAATATAAAATTTCATATAAAATTTCATGTCGTTATCTAAATTTTCTTTGTAATTTCAAATCTACGCCAAAAGACGTTGTACTTTTAGCATCTCCACTTTCTAATGTATACCAAACCCCAATAACTGAAAAATTAGGAGTTACTGTATACTCAGCGTTTATCTCGCGTTCTGAACTTGTTCCTAGGCCAACCGTACTTCCTAAAGATAATTCTAGTTTTTCGCCAATTTTTCTCTTAACCACTATTTTTGGTGCCGCCAAAGTCTCACCTTCTACCTTTGGCCTGAATGCACTTGTGCCATATGGCTGACTCAAAGACTCCTCCAATTGTATCTGTAAACCAGTCCGTGTCTGAATATCGCGATTAAAATCCATCGAATGAAGCAATAGCGCCGCAGCACCACTTTTATCCAAAGTTCCTCTCTCTTCTGCACCCATTTTTTTTACATCTTCGGAAGTAAAACCCAAGGCGAGCAAAGATATAATCTCAGTGTCTGGTAACGCGGGATTCGAATTTAATTCAATTTTATATTTTTTTAAATTCCCACTTGTATATAAAAATATCTTTGTTTGTCCAATTTCTGTACTGGCATTTAAGCTAAATTCTGGATCAATTACCGTAGGGTTATTAAATTGCAGGTTACCAGATAAAATCTGAAACATTCTATCTTTAAAAATAACTTTCCCTTGTATAATCTCTGCTGAACCCAAAAGCCTGGGCACATCCAAAGTATGAATAATATTAACTCGTCCTTTTAACTCAGCGTCAAATAAATCATTTTGGATCAAAACTGCATTTTCTGCTGTAGCCAGTATATCTAAATTAAATTTTGACGAGTACACTTCTGAGTTAGCTGATGGCGGTGGAGTATATTTTGCACTTTTTAAGCCATATGCAGTAGTTGCTCCAAATATTTTTTCTTTTATCAGTGCTGATTCAACTTGGACTTGTCCGCTAATCATGTATGGCAAAGCAGTTCCCGTAACTTGTATTTTGCCTTGCGTTTTTACATATTGAAATGGAAAAATTTTTAGGCGTGATCCTTGTAAAACTACAACTAAAGAGAGTTCCGGAAATTTATTTAAAAATAATTGAATTTCTCCATCAAGCCCCACCCTCCCCTGAGCCAAATCTGCTTGAACTTCTTTAAATAAAATCTTATTTTGCTTAAACTGAACTTGTCCAGTAATATTTTCAAGAGGAGAATCCAAAGCAGGGATTTTAAATCCAGCCTGTGAAAATTCTATTTTTCCAAAAAACTGAGGATTAGTTAAGGCCCCAGATAAAATAAGATCAAACAAAGCTTGACCCTTTGTTTGTACAGCCAAAGGGGTAAAGAACTCTAAGAGCATCAAATCACAGCTACCCAAAAGACTTCCTTCTAATACGCCATTTGTTGATTTCAATGACAAAACCGCTTTGCTTTCTTTTCCAACTAAAGAAATATCAGCTTGCGAAAAACTGCCATTTTCGATTTTAACAGAAACGGGTTCCTTCAGTTGTAAATCAAAATCTGTTTTTTTTAAGTTATATTCAAATAGTTCTATTTTTCCTCTAATTTTTTCCCATTCAGAAGTCTTAAAATTAATATCCAATCTGCCAGACACCGTAGAAACCAACGAAGAATCTTGAATAAGTTTTGGATTTAAAAAAAATAAAAAAGGCGTAAAATCAAATTCCCTGAGCGTTCCCTTCAAAGAAGAATACACGCCTTCTCTTGTGTTATAATTTACCTCAAGCTGGCCTTGATTCTCAAAAAGTCTGGCTAGAATATGAATCGCATTTCCAAAATGACTCAACTCAAAAAAACAAGGCGGCAGTTTAGATCCCCGTAAATAGATCTCAGGAAATGAAAATTTTGTTGTCGACTGAACTAGACCTAAAATTCCTTCTCCGAAAGTAAAAAGCTCTACCCTTCCCCTTAATGGAATATCCAGTCTGGCTATGTGGTCCCATTCATTTAAATCAAGTGAAGAACTATTAAAACCCCATTTTAGATACTTTTTTGAATCAATTGAAATAGATCCACTAATCAGACTATGGTGCTTAATAGCTTGAATTCGCTTAATATAATATGTACCTTTATCAAAACCACCGGTTAAAGAAACAGTTTTAAATTTCTCCCCAGCATATTCCCATTGTTCACCTTCTATCTGTGATATAATTTCTAATTGAGATAAATCAAGTCCCCCATGTATATCGGCTGATCCTTTTAGCTTTCCAATTATTTTTTTTGGAAACCATGGAACCAGTTTCGTTAAATCTTCAAAAACTAAAACTAAATCTTGCACAGTTCCTTTTTGTATTTTTGTATTAATGTCTACTTTATCTGCCTTGAAATCAACTTTACCATCAACAGCATAAACTGTGGTTCCTTTTGTAGCTTCAACTTGTGAAAGTTTAAGTTCTGATTTTCCAATATCATAAATAATTTTTCCGTTTATATTGCCAAAATTTAAATTCAAATAACGCGCATCTGTGAGTTCGTGTTCAAAATGAATAGCCACACCCGAGAGCGGACCAATAACATGTGTTTTTAGCTTTCCGTCTCCAAAAATTTCAATTTCACCAATATGCTTAATATCTTGCAAATGCACATTTCCAACAGCCGTCAAATCAAAACCAGCAGTAAAATTAAAGCCACCGCCTAATTTAAAATGCGTTTTTGGTAAATCTAGTGATAAATCCTTTACTTGAATACCCTGAGAGTTAATTTGAACTTCACCGTCCAAAATAACATCTTGAATGTTTAATATTCTTTTTAATAACTTCTTTTTACCATAATCCTGGTTATCAAGTTGAAATTCATCCAATTTCAACTTGATTTTAGATTGCAGAGTCCATGCCTCATTTTCTTTTTTACTAGTCTTGTAAATAAGATGCAATGGTCCACTGGCTCGAAAATTGAAAGGATAAATAGATTTGAAATCACTCCCAACAAGCCAATGAAGATGAGCCCGTTTTAGTTCTAAGGGCAAGGGAATTTCAGCTGCCTCAGCTAAATTTACTCTAAACTCGCCAAGTTCTATTTTACCTCCCCACCCTGCCTGTGACTCTCCTTCTCGTTTTAATTCTTTTGACTCAATTTGCCCTTTTAAAACATGTAACTCACTACCACGAGGAGATAAGCTCCAACTCCCATTGAGCTTAAGCTCATCAGCAGACCATTTTTGATAAGAAGCTCCAATAACTTGTAACACTCCTTCGAGTCTCAAAGAATCCATAATATGCAAAAGATTACCTTTAAATTGCCCATCAAATTTAGCTTTTCCCAAAAGCACTTGATTCTTTTGGTAATGAATTGCAGTAAAAAAATCACTTAGTTGTCCTAAAGTATTAATTTTGATGTCTGCGAGCCAATCCTTGGTACTAAACAGATCTCCACGAATGTGTCCTTTTGCGTCTAATTGTATACTTTTTTCAGCAGCTTGCAATGACTCGAGCAAAAAACCATACGAGTTTAATGTTAAGTTAGCATCTAATTTTTCTAAATGAAATGGTATTTTAGATTTTTGTGGCAGAATGCCTGTGATATTTTGTAAATTAACCAACGCTTGATATCCATCTCCACCGTCGTCTTTCCATTTTTGCAAAACAACAGAGTGTGCAAAAAAATTTAGATCTAACCCTACTTCATTAAATACAAACCTTAATTCAGAATCCTTTAAATGCACAGAATCTGCTCTTATTTGTACCAGTTCCTCCCAGGTAAATTGAAATGGCCGACTCTTTTTTGTCTTCCTTTTAGAGAAGAAACCAACCTCAAAAGGAAACTGTAAATTTCCTTTTTCAATAGTAACTTTATGAATACGAATATTACCAGACACCATTTGTAACGGAAGAAAACTGAGTATTACTTTTTCTGCTGAAATAGTTGCATTTTCAGGTAATTGCAAAGCATTTTCTTTTTTAAGTGAAAGTTTTGGTTTTACAAATGAAATACCAGGTGGAAAAAGCTCAATAGATAAATTATCAAAATCAAATTGCATGCCTAATTCTTGAGGCACATACTTAATAGCTACTTGTTTGATAAATTTAGAAAAATAAACGCTTTGAATAAACAAAACCGCACCGACAACAAAAAATAAAGTCAATAATAAAAATAAGAAAATAGGTCTTTTCCACATTTATAAAAATGTCTTTTGCAATTGTTTCATTCTATGAGAGACATCCCGATAATAAATATCTATTTTACTAACCTGCTCGTACCAACTATAAGCATTATCAAGTTTTTGCATTTCTTCACATGCCCTGGCCATTAAATACATTAGATTTATTTTATCTTTGACATCAATTTCATGATCTCCAAGTACTGGTTCAAGTTGCTGGGTAGCTTCGAATGATTTCTCTGCCTTAATAAAAGCATAAGCTAACAAACTTGTAGCTACTATCCTGCACTCTTCACTTCGCTTTGCTATTTGAAATTGGTTAGCTGCAATATCATAAAGTCCCATTTCTAAAAAAGCAATACCAATGTCCAGTCTGTCTTTAACACTTAATCCAGATAATTCTTTATTCAGTTTTTGAACAAATTCTTGATAAACTTCACCACTTAGCATGTGCTCTGAAAAAATACCCAATTTTAAATCAGAATCTAGAAATTTGATTACTTCGAGTGTATTGTAATCTTTAGCACTGAATTCTGCGGGGGTTGTTTTCTTAATCGACTCCACTTGTAATATGTTTTTTATTTCTTGTGCCTCTAATTCTTCTAATAGCTGCTTGGCAGTTACGTTGTGGCAATCAAAACGTATGATTTTTCGCAGAATTTTTTTTGCTTCTTCTAAAATGCCTTCTTGAATAAGAATTTTTGCCGAATGCAAATTATCATCAACAGTCTCTGCCGTTATAAACAGCTCTGCTTCTTGAACAAGTTCAGTGTCACCTGATCTATCATTGGAGATTTTAGTGGTAATTTTTGTTCTTGTTTTATTAAGTAAGTCCTCCCCGGCATCAACTGTGGTCTGATCCTCTGTGTCATTAGATTGGCTTTTATCTGTATCTACACTCATCTCATTAATACTACTACATATTTCATTAATATTAAACCGGTTAAACTATTCAAAACTATTCATACTTTGGCATAAATTCATCCAAAAAATGAGTATCAAACTCGCCTTCTCTAAACTTCTGGCTTTTAATAATTTTCTTATGAAATGGAATACTGGTTTTAATGCCTTCAACCACAAATTCGTCAAGAGCTTGACGCATTTTAGATATTGCCTCATTCCTGGTTGGGGCATGTGCAATCAGTTTTGCAATTAACGAATCATAAAAAGGCACTACTTGATATTGATCATAAACGAAAGAATCAACTCTAACACCAAACCCTCCAGGCACATGAAAAGCTAAAATCTTTCCAGGAGATGGGGTAAATCTCTCTGAATCTTCGGCTAAAATACGACACTCAATAGCATGTGAATTTATTTTAATATCCGCTTGCTTAATTGTTAGCGTTTTACCAGCTGCAATACGGATTTGTTCTTTTACAAGATCCACCCCGGTGACCATTTCTGTCACTGGATGTTCAACTTGTATTCTGGTATTCATTTCCATAAAATAAAAAGCCCTATTTTCATCTACTAAAAACTCCACTGTACCTACGTTCTCATAATTAACTGCACTACAAAGATTTAGTGCTATTTGACCCATTTTTTCCCTAAGTTTAGCAGAAACAATTGGTGAAGGACTTTCTTCTAAAATCTTTTGGTGTCTGCGTTGAATAGTACAATCCCGTTCTCCTAAATAAATTCGATTTCCATGCTTATCGCACATAACCTGAATTTCAACATGCCTGGGATGTTCGCAGTATTTTTCAATATAAAGTGCGGGATTACCAAATGCAGCCTTTGCTTCAGTACAAAGCCGATCAAATGAGCTCTTTAACTGCTCAGGCCGATAAACCGTATTAATCCCTCTCCCGCCTCCACCAGCTACGGCTTTTAAAATTACAGGATATCCAATAATTTTTGCTTGTTCTAAAGCAATATCTACACTTGGAACTGCAGTTTCTGTACCAGGTAACAAAGGAACACCGGCATTTTTTGCAATTTGCCTGGCATTTGTTTTTTCACCTAGCGCTTGTATATTTTCAGCCGAAGGCCCAATGAAAGTAATATTGCACTCTTTGCAAAGTCTAGCAAATTCGTGATTTTCAGACAAAAATCCATAACCTGGATGTATAGCATCTGCTGCCGTTATATCGGCAGCAGACAAAATGCTGGCAACATTTAGATAACTTAGTTTAGATGGTGGTGGGCCAATACAAACAGCTTCGTCAGCAAGTTTTACGTGTAGAGAATTTTCATCGGCAGTTGAATAAACCGCAACTGTTGCAATTCCAAGCTCTCTACATGCTCTAATAACTCTAAGAGCTATTTCACCTCTGTTAGCAATTAATACTTTCTTAAAGAGTAAATCAGAACTCATACTGTTATGAACCTTTATTGTCTATATCAATGAGAAACAAAGGTTCTTCGAATTCAACCGGTTGGCCATTTTCAATTAAAACGGAAACTATCTTACCCGAATATTCACTTTCAATCACGTTCATTAGTTTCATGGCTTCGATAATACAGAGAGGCTCTCCTCTTTTCATATGCTGACCTTCTTGAACATATGGTTCAGCCCCTGGCGAAGATGCACGATAAAAAATCCCCACAAATGGAGATAATATTTGCTTATTGTTAGTGTTCTTTTGAGGTTCCTGCTTTGACCTAATCTCGGATGGTTCAATACGAGTTGTAGCGCCATTTTGAAATTCTATATTGGGAGAAGACTTTTTTAAATTGAAATGTCCAGTTCCATTTGACCACTCAAGCTCTAAAAGCTTGTTTTTTTCCATAAAATCACAGATCTTTTGCAAATGATCAAAATCTGGACCAACGCCTTTTTTTGCTTTTATAAATCCTTTAGATTGTCTCACTCTATTTATTTACCTTCTCAACATAACTATAATCACGAGTGTCCACTCTAATCAAGTCCCCTTCTTTTAAGTGAAACGGTACATTGACACTTGCTCCAGTTTCTAGTTTTGCTGGCTTTGTTCCACCACTTACGGTGTCACCCCTAAAAACAGGCTCTGTTTCTGCAATTTTTAATTCAACAAATGTTGGAAGTTTAATCCCAATTGGTCTTTCATTGTAATACATGATTTGTATTACACAATGTTCTTGCAAAAAATATTTAGCAACTCCTAAATTCTCATTTGATAAAACAACCTGTTCATAGTTGGCCTGATTCATAAAATGATAGCCTTCTGAATCATGATAAAGATATTGCATTTCTTTTTCTTCGGTATTTGCACGATCTAATTTATCTCCCGAAGTTATTGTTCTCTCAATTACGTTTTGATTGAGCATATTGCGCAATTTTGTACGTGTAAAAGCACGGCCCTTGCCTGGGCTAACATGTTGATAATCCACAATTTCATAGGGAATACCATCAAGTTCTACTTTCAGGCCTTTTCTAAACTGATTTGTAGCATACATATTAAATGAACATTTATCATGGTATAAAGACTAAAGGCAAGATATTAAACTGAAATATTGCAGGTATTTCGTAAACGATATCTTTCGACTTTTTGTAATAAATTTTGTAAAAACTCTATTTTTTTAATCCAAACCTGCTTATTTTCTCCCGCTTCATTATCGTCATTTGCATCGTCATCTGCAAAATCTAGAGATGTTTCTTCTGTTTTTAAAATTATGGTACCTTCTGCATAAACCCTGGTTTCTAGTTCATACACTAGTT
The DNA here is from genome assembly GCA_016213345.1 of Bdellovibrio sp. Taxonomy (GTDB): domain Bacteria; phylum Bdellovibrionota; class UBA1018; order UBA1018; family UBA1018; genus JACRAO01. The sequence continues at coordinate 11,748 of JACRAO010000210.1, forward strand.
TTGCAGTCTCTGTATCCAATGGATTGAAATAAAGCAGCGTTTTATAACAATTAAGCGCCTCACTCACTCGATTTAACATCAAAAACGAATCCGCCAGCAATCTTTGTGCAATTAAATTATCAGGAATATCCCTAATCACAGGCACAAGTGTCTGAATTACTTCTGAAAATAGTTTTTTATCGCAATAAGCTCTCGCCAATGCCACCTTTCCACTAATAAAACTGGGATTAATTAATAAGCCTTCTCTTGCAATTTCAATAGCATCGTCAACAAATCCCATTTTACGATAGGCTTCAGCCAAGGGTGCAAATACTCGTGATGTTGGATCTTGTTGATATTTTTTTAAATAAGAAATAAGTAATGGAGGATATCTGACATTTTTTTTAATTGGCATCAAGTTAGCCCTGCTTCTTTCTCGTTAATAATTCTTGGAGTAACAAAGATAAAAAGTTCTGTCTGCTCGTTTGTGCCGTCCTCGCCACCAAAAAACCAGCCTATAATAGGTATTTTTCTCAAAAATGGAAATCCCTGGCTGTTCTTTTTTATATCTAAAGTATAAATTCCACCTATTACAAGAGTGGATCCACTTTCAACTACCACAGAAGTATTTAGTTTTCTTGTAGCAATACCAGTATTAGATCCTCCCAATGGAAATGGGATATCTCTTTTTATTTCAAGCTCTAACAAAACGTTTCCATCATTTGTTACTGTAGGTTTGACATCCAATCCAAGTTTTGCTTCTTGCACAGTTGTCGTCAAAACAGGCCCCACGCCTGGAATAATAGTAGTCCCGGGCACTAAAACGGGAGTACCAGACACAATACTTCCTTTTTCTTTATTAAGCACAACGGTTTTTGGAGCTGAAATTATTTTGACTTCATTATCCTGTTCGCTAATTTTTAAAATAGCATTCAATCTATCAATACTTGGAATAATCGAAGAAATCGTAGGCGACCACCCGAATCCTCCACCGCCTTCTGAAAGTTTACCAGCTTCGTCTTTTGTAGAAAAAATACCCGATGCTCCGCCACTCAAAGCACCACCAATAAGACCATCAAGTGGATTACCCGAATTAAAACCAGCAATCCATTGATTTTTCCCTACTCCACCTCTTGCAAGTCCAAGCGTGCCATTTATTTGTCTTTTAAAGTTTTCTGAAGCCTCGACAATTTTTGCTTCAATAATTACCTGTGGAGTTTGTGTATCTAATATTTCTATAAGTTTTTTTATTTTATCAACATTTTCAGCAATATCTCTCACGATTAGGGTATTAGTCCTATTGTCCACCTGAACAAAAGCCCCACCCGCTCCGCCAACAGCTGTAGAGCTAAATTTCGAAACTGTTGCCTGCAAGTCTGACAAGTTAGCGTAACTAATTTGAAACATTCGTGTCACCAAAGGTGCGGCTGCTTCTGAGGCTTGCTTTGCCCTAAGTTGTTCTTGTTTTTCAGTAGCCAAAGTATTGAGAGTCACGATTCTCAAAACATTATTATTTCTCTCTGCACCCAATCTCATTGTTTGTAAGATAGTATCCAGCGCTAAATCCCAAGGTACATTAACAAGTGCAATAGAAATTTTTCCTTTGACGTCGTCTCCTAAAACAATATTGAAACCACTAGCTTCACTAATAGTGTGTAAAACATCACCAATATCTGCATCTCTAAACTTTAGAGCAATAGGACGCCCAATAAATCTTTTTGTGCTTCGAGTATCTATGAACACCTTAAGTCGATCTGCTTTTTCTTCAGCAACATGCTCTAAAGGTTGCTCTTTTGCAGCTACTACAGCCTCTATGGGCTCTGTCGGTGGCAAATTTTTTATAGCAGGTAAACTAAGTCTTAAGGAATTATTTTCTTTATTTACCGCTATCTTAATCATTTCACGCAGTTGAATAACTATACGCACTTCATTTTTGTCTTTTATTTCATAAGGACTAATCAAAAGAATTGGACTTTCAAAAGACGAAGTATCTAACTTTCGACCTAACGAATAATTTATAAATTTTGCATTTTTGATTTCTAAAATAATTTGTTTATCTTGTTCATTTTCTTGAGTTTCAAACTCTAAAGCAGAATCTCCCTGTATAAAGATTTCTTGCGGATCTTTTGTGCCTAAAAAATCAATCTGAGTGATTTTTGTAAGTGATTGTGCTTGAGCGCTGAAAAGAAAAATGCTTCCAATTAAAAAAATCCATTTTTTTATTTTCATAGTCATGTTTATAGTTCCT
>JACRAO010000218.1 GCA_016213345.1 Bdellovibrio sp.
CTCATCAAAACCAATGCTGCGGCACCATCATTGATAGTCGACGAATTTGCAGCCGTTACAGATCCTTGCTTATCAAATGCTGGTTTTAGAGTCGAAATTTTGTCAAAATTAACTCGACTTGGACCCTCGTCATTTTCTACAAGCACCGTGTCTCCTTTTTTACCCTCAATTGTAACTGCGGTAATTTCATTTTTAAATTTGCCTTCTTTTTGTGCTTGTTGAGCCCGTTTAAAGCTTTCAATAGCAAATTCATCTTGTTCTTTTCTAGAAAAAAATTTCTCTCTTGCACAAAGCTCGGCACAATTGCCCATGTGCTGGTTATTATAAGGATCCCAAAGCCCGTCTAAAATCATCGAATCAAAAAAACTCTGGTGCCCCATTCTGAAACCAGTCCTTACACCTTGAACCAAATAGGGAGCCTGGCTCATGTTTTCCATACCTCCAGTGATTGCAGTCTCGCTATCACCAAGTAAAATAGACTGTGTTCCTAACATGATTGCTTTCATGCCACTTCCACAAACTTTGTTTATAGTTAGAGCAGGAACAGACTTTGGAATACCAGCGTAAATAGCCGCTTGGCGAGCCGGGGCTTGGCCTTCACCAGCTGCTAAAACATTTCCCATAATAACTTCAGAGACTAGGTCAGGCGAAAGCTTGGCTTTTTGTAAAGCGCCTTTAATAGCAATAGATCCTAATTTTGGAGCATATACAGAAGCCAAAGCTCCCTGAAACGCTCCAAACGGGGTGCGAGCAAAACCGACAACAACTACCTCTCTCATATAAACCTCCAATAAATGAATATAATTTAAACCCGGAATATCACAATTCTTAATCAAATGAAAGTTGTCTCTATCTTTAATGGAGCGTATTATTAAACAAGATGCGGCTTTTTAATTCTTATTATTTATTAACTATTATCCTACTAATGAGTGGATGGTTTTTTGTAGAGTTTAATTTAATGAGTCAAAATTGCCCATCTGGTTATAATGCACGCACATTGACGCATTCAATTGCTTCAAATCTTTTGACAAATACTAGTGATATTCAAAGGGGAACTCGAGTTTGTGTTGATCAAAAAAACATCGATCACAAAAAGCAAAATGGATTGGGACAAACTTTCCTAAGAGGTTGGTATGACGGAAAAACAGTACCTATGCCTGAAAATGCTTTTTTAGGAGAAACAAAAAATGAACCATCGGCTTTGCAACCTGAGTCTGAAATTTCTATTACAAACATGTTACCGAAAGATAATCGTTTCTTTGGTTTAAAGAGCAGTACATTTCCTAAAGTAAGCGCCGGAGAGTTTCATCTTCCAAATTCTTGTGTGCTGAATCAACGAGATCAACGCGAACGAGAAGAAACAGAGCAAGCAGAAAACTCTTTAGAAGAAAATTTTATGGATCAAAAAAACACAAACGAAGACCGTATTTTTGATCCTGAAACAAATCCTCAAACAGATCCAAATGGTCTAATGAGAGCCACGGCTGATGATTCAGAAAAAGCTGCAAGAAATATAGCACAACAAGATTTGTTTCAATCTATTTTAGCAGCCAGAAAAGCAGTTTATGAAGCCATCGAAGAAGACGATCAAAATGTGAGCGAACCATACCGACAAATACCTTTTAGTGCTCTGGGAAAGTTCCTAGAGCAATCTAAAGCCGGACTCAATGATTTAGCCCAGTCCCTGGATCAAACGAAGGAAGGCATCGAATCTAGCGAAAAATTTCGTTTTGCTAGCCTCACTCAACTAGCTCAGGAAAAAACACTTTTGAGCCTAGGTGCATTTCAAAAGGAAATCAATCAACAATCTTATCTTGGTGCGACTATGGCTTTTAAAGAATTATTTTCCCCTCCTAGTGGAAATCCGCTTTCTAGAACTCCAGAACTTTCAGAAATTTTCAATAATCCTTCGCTTTTAAAATCCGAAAACCTTGTAAATAGACTGATATTATTTCATGGTCTTCCCAAACAAGAGCAGGATCTTTTATTAAAAAAACTAAAACTTGTCGAATTTTTGGACCTGGTTTTAGAAAATGGAACAAAGAAAAAAATAAGTTTATTACACAATGGATATTTTTTAGGTGGTGGACTGACAGGAACAGATTGTTCTCTTTTGGCTAGTTCAGCACTGCCTGTCGAAATGAGAAAAGGAAAGTTTACATCTTTAGATTTCAGAGCCATGTGGATATACAGGAGAAAGGGTGTTTTGCCAATGCCTCCACGGTACAAAAAAGATAGAGCAGAACTGATCAAAAAAGTGTCCAAAGCATTTGTCCCAATAAACGTTTATGCAGGCGAAAAGCCCATGGTAGGAGATCTGCTAGTGTATCGTCTTCCCTGGGAAACATCGGGACACGTATTTGTTGTAAAAAGTTATGATCCAAAATTCCTTACAGCAGAAGTAATAGAGGCTTCTCAATCTGCTGGTACAATACGTGAAAGGACGTTTGCCTTATCTACTGATCCAATAGAAGAAAAAAACCGCATCATACGTGCCGGACTGTTTAATTTAAGATTAAAGCCCAAATCAAATCAAGTCTGTCAGTATCATGGAGGGACGATATGAGATTAAATATTTGCATATTATTAGTTACATCTTGTGTGGCATTTGCAGGAGAAAAAATTCCGATTCTAGTGACAACAAACCATTTTAAAACTCCACAAGAACTAATTGAATACTATTGTGCCAGGGATGGAGCTGGTTTTTATTGGACCGGGATGACAGAAGCAGAGCGAAAGAATCTAACAACCTGGAAAGAAATCCCATCTCATGATAGTTTCCTAATCACTAAGCAATATAAAATAGTACCACAGAAGACAGCCTTTTTAGACGAAGCTCAAATTGAAGTTATCTATGACCTAACAGATATAGGGGACGCTCACGGCACGCGCTCGCCGGCTGCTGAGAAAGAGTATCGTGTAACTTTTTATTTAAAAAAGCACTATGGAAGGTGGAAGATCCAAAAACCCAATGCATCACAAATTGTTCCTGTATTATTGGAATCTCACCTAAAAAATAGGTAAAAAAAAACCGACTTGACTTTATATTTGTTTTCGGGCATCTTTCTTGACCTATGTACGCAGTTATTGAAACAGGTGGTAAACAATACAAAGTGCAACCCGGTGATTTTATTCAGGTTGAAAAGCTAGTTGCAGACAAGGGTAGTGCCCTTAGCTTTGATAAAGTTCTATTAATTGGCAAGTCTTCTGAGCCAAACACACAAGTTTGGGTGGGTAAGCCTTATCTTCAAGGTGCTTTAGTCACAGGAGAAGTGGTTGGACAAGGCCGTGGCAAGAAGATCCTGATTATTAAGTACAA
>JACRAO010000219.1 GCA_016213345.1 Bdellovibrio sp.
CCCCGATGGCAAAGGACTTCCTCCCATAGAACTTGCATCACTATCCTCTAGCACAGAAAGGCAAGGTGCAGAACTTGAAGAAAAATTTTTCGATGCTATTGGAGTAAAACTGAAAATCAATTATTACTCATGGCCTGAATTTTTAGCTACAATCAAAAACAAAAAATCACAAATGTATAGTTTTGCCTGGCAAGCAGATTATCCTGATGCGGAAAATTTTTTACAACTTTTTTATAGTAAAAATGTATCTCCCGGATCTAATGACGCAAACTACTCCAATCCCGAGTTCGACCGTTTGTACGAAAAATCTCTCACACTAACTGACTCTCTAGAAAGAACAACACTTTACAAACAAATGGCTAAAATTGTTGTAGAAGATTGCCCATGGATTTTTGGTGCCCATAGGTTAATTTACACTCTAGCACATCCTTGGCTAAAAAACTTTAAACCAAACGAATTCGAACACAATCGGCATAAATACTTAAGGATTGATCAAAGTCTTAAAAAATAAATAATATATGTGGACTTATCTTGTTAGAAAAATGATTTCTACCATCCCAATTATTTTAGGAGTTGCTCTAATTATTTTTGTATTATTCAATATGATAGGTGGCGATCCCACTTATCAAATGCTAGGAAAACACGCCAACCCCAAACTCATTGCGGAACTCAGGCACGAATATGGATTTGATAAACCTAAATATTTGCAATTTGTAAATTATCTAAAACAAATAGTCACATTTGACTACGGCAGGAGTTATGCCACAAAACAAAAAATAAGCTCAATGATTTTCAACGGCGTCGAACCAACTCTGTCAGTTGCCGTACCTGCTTTCATTATCACTACACTCATGGCAATTACAATGGGTCTGATTGTAGCTTATTTTAGGGGCACTTGGATTGATCGCATTGTAGTTATTTTTTGCGTAATTGGTATGAGTGTTCCAAGTCTTGCGTATATTCTTTTTGGGCAGTACTTTTTAGCCTATAAAGTCGGACTGTTTCCTATTTCTGGCTATGAGAGTGTACTCCCAAATCGTATCGAATTTGTTCTCATGCCAATTTTAATCTGGTTTAGCGTAAGCCTCGGATATGACGTAAGGTTTTTTAGGACAGCTATTTTAGAAGAAACCAACCAGGACTATGTTAGAACAGCCCGAGCAAAGGGACTATCAGAAACTAAAGTGCTATTTAAGCACATTTTAAAAAACAGCATGGTTCCCATTGTTACAAATGTTGTTATTGAGATTCCACTGCTTATCTTAGGGTCGTTTTTACTAGAAAGTTTTTTTGGCATTCCCGGCTTAGGAAGCATTACAATTGATGCTGTTCATAATAGTGATTTTCCTGTAATCAAAGCTATGGCAACCATAGTGTCAATACTTTATATTTTTGGAAATGTTGCTACAGATATAATTTATGTTTTTATGGATCCACGGGTGAGCCTGAAATGAACGAATTTCCAAAAGGACGAAGTCTCTGGGAAGATGGCCTTTATCGCTTAAAAAAAGACAAATTTGCTGTTTTTTGCTTTTATATCGTAGTTTTTTATGCTCTCATTGCAGTGCTTGCAAAAATAGGGCTAATTGCTTCGTCATGGAACCAAACAATTGGTGAAGCCTATTTACCACCATCTATTATGTCTTTTAAATTTTGGTTAGGTACAGATATTTTTGGGCGAAGTGTTTTTTATAAAGTTATCCAGGGAACAAGAGTTGCCATGAGTGTCGGACTCGTATCTGCTCTCATAAGCATTCCGATCGGAGTATGCTTAGGCGCAGTTGCTGGATACTTTGGTGGATGGGTTGATGAAATCGTCGTTTGGTTTTATACCACCGTGTCATCTATACCCAATATTATGCTTCTGATTGCAATTACTTTTGTTTTAGGAAAAGGATTAGCTTCTATTTATATTGCTCTTGGAGTGACTTCGTGGATTGGGCTGGCCCGGGTTATACGTGGAGAGTTCATTAAACACAAAAGCAGAGAATACGTTCTAGCAGCAGAAAGCCTTGGGGCAAGTCATTTCTCTAAGATTTTTAAACATATCCTGCCCAATGTATTTCATTTTGTAATAATAAATCTTTCGATACAGTTTATGTCTGCAATAAAAGCAGAAGTTATTTTGTCTTTTTTAGGCTTAGGAGTTCAAGGTCAACCAAGCTGGGGCGTAATGATTGATGATGCCAAACTGGAACTGGCTCGCGGAGTATGGTGGCAACTAGCCGGAGCAACTGCTGCAATGTTTTTTGTTGTTTTGGCTCTAAATATTTTTGGAGATTCGCTAAGAGATGCATTAGACCCAAAAATTAAGTAAATATATGGAAAACGAAAAAATTTTAGACGTTAAAAATTTAAAAACCTCTTTTTTTACTGAAGAAGGCGAGGTAAAAGCAGTTGATGATGTAAGTTTTTCCGTTTATTCAGGGAAAACCTTAGGGATTGTTGGAGAAAGCGGATGTGGTAAAAGTGTCGCAAGTTTGTCTATTATGCGCTTAATCCCTACTCCTCCTGGTAAAATAAAAAGCAGCGAGATTATTTATAAAGGTAAAAATCTACTCACTCTTTCATCCAGAGAAATGCGAAGCATTAGGGGAAATGAAATTTCTATGATTTTTCAGGAACCAATGACTTCTCTTAATCCGGTTTTTACAATTGGAAATCAAATCGAAGAAACAATCCGGCTCCACCAGCACTTATCAAGAAATAGCACTAAAGATAAGGCAATAGAAATGCTAAAATTAGTTGGTATCCCTGCGCCTGAGAAAAGAATCAAAGACTACCCACATCAACTCTCAGGCGGCATGAGGCAACGCGTGATGATGGCTATGGCGTTGTCTTGTAACCCGCAAATTCTTATAGCTGATGAACCCACAACAGCACTAGATGTCACCATTCAGGCGCAAATTTTGGATTTATTAAAAAATCTGCAAAAAAAAGTTGGTATGGCTCTTATTTTAATTACACATGATTTGGGAATAATTGCAGAAACTGCAGACACAGTAGTAGTAATGTATGCTGGTAAAGTTGTAGAACATGCTCAAGTCAAAGAAATTTTTGCAAATCCAAAACATCCCTACACACGTGGACTTTTAAATAGCATACCCACGCTAAATAAAGACCCGACTGGCAAAATAAAGAAGAAAAGACTTGAAACCATCCCTGGCATTGTGCCGAGTTTATTAAACTTACCCCAAGGCTGCCGGTTTCAAGACAGATGCCCCTATACAATTGACGCTTGCAAGCAAAAAGAACCCGAACTTAGTGAGATTGCTAGTCAACCCGAAGGGTTGCATCTAATTAGATGCGTGAGGGATATCTAAATGCAAGAAGCATTACTTACAATCAAAAATTTAGTAAAAACTTTTCCTATTAAAGGCGGGATTTTATCGAAAGAAATAGCAAGTGTAAAAGCAGTCTCGGATGTGTCTTTAGAAATAGCAAGAGGAGAAACATTGGGTCTGGTGGGTGAATCGGGTTGTGGAAAATCCACCCTTGGTAAACTTATTTTAAGACTTATCGAACCAACACAGGGACAGATTTTCTTTAATGGACAAGACATCACACATATAAAACCAGAAGAATTACGAAAATTGAGACGTAATATGCAAATTATTTTTCAAGACCCATATGCCTCTCTTAATCCAAGAATGATAGTCGAAGATATTTTGATGGAGCCTTTGCAGATTCACGGGCTTGGAAAAAACAAAACCGAAAAAAGAAATCGAGTATTCAAATTATTGGATCTAGTTGGTTTAAGAAGAGAATCCATTAGTCGGTATCCTCACGAATTTTCAGGAGGTCAAAGACAAAGAATTTGCATTGCCCGTGCACTAGCAGTCGAACCTGATTTTATTGTATGTGACGAACCTGTAAGCGCCCTTGATGTTTCTATTCAGGCTCAGATTATTAACCTAATGCAAGACCTACAAAAAGAACTTAGTCTTACGTATTTATTCATTGCACATGACCTAAAAGTTGTAGAACACATATCCAACCGCGTTGCTGTAATGTATTTGGGAAAAATCGTAGAACTAACAACCAGTGAAAAAGTATACGCCGACCCAAAGCATCCCTATACAAAAGCTCTACTTTCAGCAATTCCTATTCCTGACCCAACGTATAAAAAAGAAAGAGTAATTTTGAGAGGCGATGTTCCTTCTCCTATTAATCCTCCCAGTGGCTGCTATTTTCACCCGCGTTGCCCCATTGCAAAGGATAATTGTTCAAAAGACTCGCCTATCCTAAGAGAACTCACAACACCCTCTAACTCTCATATTGCATCGTGTCACTACGCATAGTGTTAATATTTTAATAAAATTTTTCCGAATAGATAAAATAGGAGAAGCTCTAGTGGGCTTTAATAAATGCGTTTTAGTCAAAAAAAATTATCAATAGAACGGTCACCTTTTTTAAGACAGTGCGCAATTGAATCAGTCAGAGCGTATGCTTTTATGATCGCACCCACTTATGTATACATGCAGAAAAATAAAAAATTCATTGCTGTAAAAGCTCCACTTGATTTTTTCTCACAAGAAGAATTAGAAAAACTAAAATCTTATGAATTCTTTTATTTCACGCCCTTTATCGATACTGCTCTCATATTTCGTGAAGCAGCTAGAAAAATAAAAGCTTTACTTATGTTTCAAGATGAAGAGTATCAATTACAAAAACTTTCTATGGCACAAATTGCACACTTACCACCCGCACCGTATGAGATCTCGGATGCGGTCTTAAGATTACTTGCCCCTCTTTGGGGTAGATATTTTAAGATAGAGCCATTTTTTATAACAGTTTTTGCAAACGAACTCTGCGATCTGATTTCAAAAGATAAATTAACTCTTGCTAGAGAAAAAAATATTCTCGCATTAGAATCTGCACTTTTAAAATCATCTTGGTGCACCTTCTTAGCCTTGCACTTAGGTTATTGTGATTTGTCATTTTTGAACCGACTCAGAATTTCTGTCTTTGAAAGAGAATTAAATCAAAACACATTGGATAATTTTGGAGACGAACAATCTTTACTGTATAGCTTCGTACACAACACACTACCAAGCCAGGAAACAGAGTCATTCTCACTTGAGTTCTTTCAAAAAAATGCGGGGATCTTATCGGCAAAAATAACGCAACGCCTAGGTCGCATTAGAGATAGTTTTTTATCAACTGACACAAACATACCTTCGATTTTAGGGCCAGAGGGTTTTATAAATGACTAATTTAGATAACACTCCTCAACGCACAATAAATAGTTTTGGGATCTCAGGCTTATTACAAGAAACTGGCAAAGTTTATTATGTATCACTATTTTCAACAAAACATCTGGGCAGAGTGTCTGATCTATTTGCGGCACAACTAAAAACATCTACTGATAATGAATTTTTACTTAGAGCATTACTTCTTTGTAACAGTTTCGAAGCATACTTGTCACAAAAGCAACTACAAGAACAATTAAATGCCCCCATTGTGATAGAATGCGGAATAGACGAAGAAAAAATAGTAATAGGCACTTGTTTTAATACAATTGGAAATTCAGAAATAAAACTCGAAGGACTAACTGAAAGAATTAAAACTCAAAAATCTCAAAATACTTTTGAATTATATTTAGAGTCTATCACTAAGTATGCAAATACTACTATCCTAAAATATCAAACAGAAACAGGTAGAATGGAATTAAATTCCATTCTTTTTTTAAAAAATAAAACAGACTCTTCATCTAGAACATTTGAGACAGTATTACTAGAAAAAACGCTACCAGAACCTCCGAGAGTTCAAAACTATATTGAACTTGGCGATCTAAATTATCATGAACTATTACAGGATGATTCTCCGGGCATTAAACTCCCTGCGTCGCCTACTGGAGAAATTTTGCTAAAAGTCCTTGGAGATAAGGAAAAAGATATTTCTAATGAAGTACAACTAGTAAAAGGACAAAAGGCGAAAGAACCAGAAGAAGCCGTCATTAAGAACTCGACTTATAAAATAGACGATGAAACAACTGTCATTAAAGATACAACCGAACATATTGAAAATGAAACTATAAAAGTGACAGACAAAGGCGAAGCTGTAAAACCTGAGAAAAAAAAATGGCGATCGTTTTTGGCTGAAATTTGGCCATTCAACAAAGGTGAAGAGGAAGACACTCAAACACCAAATGAAAATGTACCTGGCGAAAACGAATCACCAATAAAGCCAGCAACAGAACAAACCGGAGAAAAACTCATTTATTCACAGTTCAAAGATCATAAACAAGACACACCTTCATCAATTGAAGAAGAAAAAAATACGGAAGAAATTTTTACACATTTTTCTGATACTATTAAAAAATTTCAATCAACAGCAACCGAGATAAAAGATGATGTAAAAAATCCAAAAACAAACAAATGGATTGACGGAATGGTAGGCGAGCTTATATCAGAAAAAACTAGAATTCATGGACTTTCAAAAAAACTTACAACTCTAATACGTCAAAAAGAGTTTGAATTTAAAAATAAAGAAAAACTCTTAATAGAAGAAACCAGAAAACGAGATGAACTATTAAGACAAAAGAATTTTGCTTTAGCACGAGCAAAAGAGCAGTTAACACAAGCAAATATTAATCTAGAAACACTACAACAGCCATCTCAAAGACCAACAGACGATATCCGTTTTAAGCAAAAATACACAATAATGCAAAAACTTTTAGCTACAGCGAGAGAAGACAACCTGCGTTTATCCAATAAGGTCGAAGAGTTTAGAAAGCAACTAAATACATTACAGTATCAAGTAACAACCAAGAGCGTATCTAACACCAATACTCAAGGCATATTACAAAGTAAATATGAAAAAACGCAAAAACAAATTGAGGATTTAAAAAGGATCAATCAACAATTAAGTCTAAATACGAATTCAATAAAAAATGAGCTAGAAAAAATTCAAACTGAAAATAAGCGATTAAAATTTAAACTCGATTCTGTACAAAAGAGAGACCAGAACGGCGCCTCTACCAAAGCGGCGTAAACTATGTTACCTATTATACCAACACGTATGCTCGCGTGGCGGAATTGGCAGACGCGCTGGCCTTAGAAGCCAGTGGGCAACCCCCGTAGCCGTTCGAGTCGGCTCGCGAGCAGTTGCTCCTAAACGTTTGTAAGGTAAGCGTTTTTCGTTTTTGTTTGATAAACTAGCTGCATGTTTATACAGCTTTTTTTTGCCCACGTAGCATTAGGGTAGCATAAATGGGGGGTATTTGGAGAATGCGATTAGGGGTTTTAGGATTACTGTATTTGTTTTTAAGGGATACTCTAAATGTCAAAGTGGTGAAGTGAGGTAATTATATATGCAAACACTTACGTCTGATCAAAAAAAATCAGCCTCAGTACTCTTAACTGCTCAAGCAGTATTTATGGGATTGGTATTAGTTGGACCGCTTGTGGATCGAGTATTGATAGCAAATACTGGCTCACTTATGAAATACACAAATATATATTTTGGTGTGATACTTGTTGCCACTGGACTTATTTTATTCCTGGCAAGTTTCTTCAAACTTGACAAATCATTTACACCCAATCCCATCCCAAAAGACTCAGGAGCATTAGTCACATCTGGAGTTTATGCATTTTGTAGGCACCCCATTTACACGGCCGTCATATTAATATCAATTGGTTGGGCATTTGTTTTTTTGTCTCTAGCCACAAGTTTGTTTACTATTTTACTTATTTTTATACTTCGAAAAAAAGCTATTTTTGAAGAACAATTGCTCACAGCACAATACGGAAAATCATACGAAGAATACATGCACAAAGTTAATAGATTTTTCTAATGCCTTGCTAAAAAGTGTTGAGCTAACCATAATAATTAGTTAAGCTTTCAAAATCATGATTCCTTATCAAACGCTTTTCACGCAACTGCAGCAAAGACACATCGAGTACTTGGTAGCAGGCGGTTTTGCTGTAAATTTTCATCAAATTCAGAGGGCCACTGTGGATTTAGATTTGATTATCCACCTTGAGCGATCAAATGTGCTTGAGTTCGTCCGTTTGATGAACGAATTGGGATATATGCCCAGAATACCCGTAAAAGCCGAAGAATTAGCTGAACCAAATAAACGGGCAAGTTGGATTGTCGATAAAGGCTTAATGGTTTTTAGCTTTATTCATTCTAAGAGTTCTTATGAAACCGTAGACGTCTTTGTCAAAGAGCCCAAGCCTTTTGCTGAACTTTATCAAAGAAGATTAGCCATCAAAGCCTTTGGATCAGTGATTGATGTACTTGGCAAAAACGATCTTATCGAGATGAAACGCCTAGCAGGTCGTGACAAAGATATTTTTGATATTCAACAACTGGAGAAAAAGAAATGACTTCACGCACTCCTACAGATTGGGGCGAAGTGTCTAGCCAAGTCTCACTTACTCCTGAGCAAATTATAGAATGGCTAGAAAGCTACCGCGAGCTCATGATTGAGGTCTGGAAAAATAATCCTGAACTTCGCAAGCAATGGGAACAAAATTATTGCTAAACGGGGGCTAATTATTCTTCTTCTTCCCACTCTTCTCTTAGCTGAATATATTTTTTTGGAGGTTCAAAACCAAACACTTGCATAAGAGCATACAAAAACGTGGTATCTAATAAATCTCTATAGAGATTTAAAATTTCTAAAAAAGCATTTTCAGGAGTCATACCTTGACTCTCCGGACCTTTTACTACAAATTCTGCAAATTTATCTGAAACTGCAATAAGCCTAGCCAGTGGATGAATTTGGCCTTTTTTCAATCCATGAGGATAACCATGTCCAGTGCAATCTTCATGGTGCTGCATTACGATTTGCAAAATCTCCTCTGGCACAGCCTCTAGTTTTGATAAAATTTGCATACCTGTTATAGGATGAGTTTCATAGATTTTGATCTCCTCAACACTCATATTAAAACGCGGCTTATCAATAATCGTGCGAGGTATGTCCTTTTTCCCAATATCATGAAGCAATCCGGCAATTGTAATTTTCGTTAACGTCACAGGAGCATTCCACTGTAATTGCCTAGCTATTAATGTAGAATAAAAACTTACCGCCACACAGTGGGCATACAAATGATCTGTGTATTCATTCAGTGCCTTTAACAATTCAAACGCAGCACTCGAATCACTAAGTATATGTGTCGCAGTTTCGACCATTGTTTTTGCTGATTCCAGAGCAGTTTGATCAATTTCATTTGTATAAAGACAATCTAAAATTATTTCTCCTGTATGCTTTAGTAATATTAGTTTCTTTTCTTGCGGGACGAGTTTATTTTCACTGATTTTTTCAGTAAGACATAAGTTAATTCCTAAGTAGTTTTGAAAGTCTTCTTTTTTCATATAAACAAAAAGCGCACCTTTTTCATAATAATTTCTAAACCGCTCAACTGGTATTTCCTGATTTTTATTTACAATCCTTACAAATTTTTGAGGAGAAAGTCTGATATATAAATCATATGGGATTTTTTTGGCATGTGATTTTGAAATCTTTTTCTCAATCTCTTTGCTAGAAATGAAATCCAGCATATTTAATTTACTAAAAGATTCGTCTGGAGAATCAATAATTTCTGCCTGGTGCGTCATTTTAGTTTTCTTAGCCCTTTATGATAGATCGTCAATTTTGCTTTGCGTCTTTAAGAACTTAACGCTATCTTTGTGTGTTTATGATCGAGACCAAAGAACTTTGCCGACACTTTAGAACCCCCATCAAGGACGAAGGAATGCGTGGTGTTATGCGTTTGCTGATAAAACCAAGCTATAAAACCACAGAAGCTCTTAAGAATGTTAGCTTTCAAATTGAACGCGGAAATTTTATTGGCTTAATTGGAGCTAATGGCGCCGGGAAAACAACACTTTTAAAAATACTCTCCGGACTTATTCCCCCCACCTCTGGCAATGCAAAAGTAATGAGTTTTGTCCCGTTTGAGCGATCTATTGATTTTCGAAAAAAAATATCTCTAGTAATGGGACAAAAAGCACAACTTTGGTGGGATCTAAGTGCTTTAGATGCATTTGACTTATTAAGAGCTATTTATGAAATTCCTTATCCTTCATACAAAAAAAGATTAAACGAACTCACAGAACTCTTAAACGTAAATCAGCTTTTAAAAACTCAAATCAGAAAACTTTCATTAGGAGAACGCATGAAAATGGAGCTTATTGGAGCCCTTATTCATTGGCCAGAAGTTATTTTTTTAGATGAACCCACTATTGGTCTGGATATTTTGGCTGCCCATAATTTGAGAAGTTTTCTAAAAAAATTCAATCAAAACCACAAAGCTACTATTATCCTCACAAGTCATAATATGGAAGATATCGAAGAACTATGCCCGAGAATACTAATTTTAAAAACTGGTGAACTTATTTATGATGGGTCTCCAAACACACTTACCAAAAAAGGCGAAATTAGATTGAAATTACTGCTTCTACAATATCCTACGCCAGAAGAATTAGCTAAAACCACAGAACTACCAATAACACAAATAGAAGTAGAACAAGAATCACCAGAACCAAGGCACATTATATTTCATATCAAAAAAGAGTTAATCATTGCTGTATTGCAAAAACTCATGCGCTACTACCAGGTCATTGATATGAGTATCGAAGAACAAAGTTTAGAAACTGTGATCCAACAAATTTATGAAAAAAATAATTAATTTGCACTGGAGAGCTGCAGCCCTCAAAAATGGATTCATGGATGCTGTGGCTTATAGAGCTGAATTTTTCATTGATATTATAGGTTCAGCTTTGGTACCAGCTAGTATACAACTAATACTTTGGTACGCTGTTTTTTATATTGGACAGGCCCACTCTTTCGGTGGAATGAGTTTTATTGAACTAATTAACTATACGATCATATCTGTTTTATTTTCTCAAATTCGCGGCGGGAACCAAGACTTTGAATTACAAGAAATGATCCGCACCGGTAACCTAAGTCAACATCTCTTGAAACCAATAGGAGTAGTTGAGTTTGTTTATATCAGAGGAGTTGCTCCTAAATTGGTTATTGCTTCAGTGTGCATCTGTATTGGAGTAGTTTTGAGTATTTGGTTACCAATCACAATACCTCGCATTTTTGGAGCCATATTTTTAGCACTACTCGGTAATATCATTCATTACCAAGTGGGAGCTATACTATCCACTTTTTCTTTTCTTTGGGAAGAAGCTTACAGCGTTCTCATGGTAAAAAACCTTATTGTAAGCATTCTTTCAGGTGAGCTCTTGCCTCTAAATTTATTTCCAGCAAGTATGAGCTGGGCATGGAAAACAACACCGTTTTATTTGTATGTTTTTGGACCCACGCAGTTTGCATTAGGTAAGTGGTCTGTGGCTCAATACTTTCATTCATTAGGGGTTGGGGCAATTTGGATTGCTATATTATGGGTTGGTATAAGAATTAGTTGGCACCTTGGTATTCGTAGGTATCAGAGTTTAGGTGGGTAGTATTATGATTATCTTAAAAATACCAGTGAGGTGGTTTTAGATAATATTAGTTTTGGGATATTTTTAAAATAATTTTATTCGCTCAGGCGCGGCATCCTGCCTCTGGGGCCCCCTTGGCCATCCATGGCCGGGTCGCATCCCGCTCCCCCAAGGCCTTCTCTCACAAAATTATTTTAAAAATATCCCAAAATTAATTCATAGAAATACTACACCTCACAGGTATTTTTAAGATAGGCATAGATAATATTCGTTTATCAAGATAATAAGGATAACAAATGCTACATACACTGAAAAAATACTGTGAAGTTTATAGAATTCAGATCAAAAACAACTTGGCACGTGAGGCCAGTTATCGTACAAATTTTTTTACAATTGCACTAGTTGATCTAGTGTGGATTTGTGTCGAATTCAGTTTATTCAAAGTTATCTACGCAAATACACCTTCTTTGGCCGGCTGGAGACAAGAGCAAGTGTTTTTCTTCTTGGGTGTTTTTTTTACTTCCGATGCTTTGTTTACTTTATTGTTCCAAAGAAATTTTTGGACTTTTTCTGATCTAGTCAACCGCGGCGAGCTGGATGTCTTTTTAACCAAACCCATACATCCGCTTTTTTAGCACTTACACGTTGGGTTAATTTTACGGCGCTTTTTAATTTAGCTTTAGGAATTGCAATTTCTATTTTCTATGCTAAACCAGCAGGCTTTCTTGGAGGCTGGAAATGGATCTTATTTTTTAGCTGGCTGGGTATTGGCCTGCTAACTGCTATCTTATTACGATTTGCGTTTGCCATTTGGGTTTTTTGGACAGAAAGAAGTTGGGCAATCTCCCAACTCTATTACCATTTCTTTTCGTTTGCCACTAAGCCAGATGTAATTTATCCAAAAATTATCCGCTACACGATCCTAACAGCACTTCCTTTTGCCCTCATCGGAAGCATACCGGCTAGAGCCCTAATGACTGGCCTAGAACTGTATGAATACTTCTGGTTATTTGGCGTGCTTATAGTATTTTTCTTTTTTGACCGGTGGATGTGGAGAAAAGGTCTGAAACGATACCAAAGCGCTAGCAGCTAATATCGGTCGCCGCGGCGACCGGGCAGTGGTGAATAAAAACTATAAAAATTATTAAATAAGTCTTGCGTATCTAAATATTTGACATAAAATTTTTTAAGAGCCTACCAAGGAGGGACAAAAACATGGCGTCTTTTAAAGATATTTGCTTTACCCCATCCGAGTTTGCAAATCTTGTTAAAATTGAGCGCAATCAAATACCCGTACTCGAAGAACAAGGATTGTTAAAAACAATGAAAAAACGTGTAGGAAACGTAGATCGAAAAATGATCTCCCTTGAGGGCATAAGAGAATATTGCAAACAACTACAAAACATCGGTCGCCGCGGCGACCAAGAAAATACAGTCACTCAAACAACACAAGATATAACACCAACTTCTGAAGATCAGAATTTAGCTCCGGTCGCCACGGCGACCGAGTTTGTACCGCAAATTCTAAAACATAAAATACAAATGTTTTATAACGTCAAGGGTGGCACAGGAAAATCCACACTAACAGCGCAGTACGTTATGCGCGCTGCGATGATGGGATATAATATTTTAGCTCTGGACCTAGACGGTCAAGGACATTTGACAGTAAATTTGGATATTTTAGATGCTCACGAAAGACCCACAATTTACGATGTGCTAATCAATGATTTGCCCATTCAAGAAGCTATTATAAATGTTGCCCCCGGATTAGATTTAGTTCCAGGAAATTTGGGGCTGTGCAATATAGAAATACCACTTAATCAAAAAACCAGAAGAGAATATAGGTTAACAGAAGCAATAAAAAAAATCAGTGAGCACTACGATCTTATTGTAGCTGACACAAACCCCGCAGCATCTATTTTAAACTGCTCTATGCTTGTAGCTGCTGATCTAGTAAACGTAGTTTGCGCCACAAACCCATTATCGTTTCATGGGATGTCATTAGTAATGGCTACAATCGAAGAAATGGAAAAAGAATTCAGTAGAAAGCTAGAAGTAAAAATTATTCCTAATTTTTACGATAGTCGTGAGGTTATTAGTCAAGAAGTATTAGGAGAACTTAAAATACAATTTGCATCACACTGTTCCAAAACAGTGATCAATAAAACTGTAGATTTCAATGAAGCTACTAAGCGCAGAACCACAATATGGGACGTCAACCCACGTGGTGTGGCTGCACAAGATCTAAGTGCATTAACTGAAGAGCTTTTATTTAACTAAGAAAGGAAAAAATAATCATGGACGAAACCAAGGAAAACACAAAGGAACAAGAAACAAAAATAAAAACCAGACCTGGCAGTGGATTCTTAAAACAACTCTATTCGTCAGCGCGCACAACAGCAGAAAATACGCATTCTAATTTTAGAAATTTAACCACTTTTTTAGTCAATTTTGTTCAAGTCGAAAAGATTGACGCTTCTGAGCTGCAAGTAAGAACTCACTTTGATGACGAAGAAATAAAAACTTTGGCAAACTCGATCAAAGAACACGGGGTGTTGCAACCAATCTTGGTAGTACAGAATGGAGACCGCTATAAAGTCATTGCCGGCGAAAGAAGACTGCGCGCGACAAAACTTGCTGGATTAGAGAGAATCCCAGCTAGAGTACTTTCTACAGATGATAAAGCCACACATGAAATTGCTCTTAGAGAAAACTTAGACAGAGTTGACTTGCATCCTATCGAAGAAGGAGAAGGCTATTTGTCACTTTTAGAAAACCAAACTTATACAAGCTATGAAAGCATAGCTAAAGCCTTTGGAAAGCCAAAATCCAGAATTACAGAGTGCATTGGTTTTACAAGATTACCAGATGACACAAAATTGGAGTTGATGCAAAGAAACATAAAAAATAGATCATTACTTCGCCAACTACTGCAAATGCCTCCAACAGATCATAAAAAAATCATCGAAGAAGCCTCGCAGAAAGAAGAAGTTTTACTCATTAATGAAAACAACGTTTCTGTAGACGCTTCAAATGAAAAAGAGAAACTAACCACAACAGAGAAAAAAGAGCCCAAACCATTTGCATATCATTTTGACGGGAAAAAACTAGTAGTACCCAGTTTTATTTGGAAAGTAGGCGAAGGCCCTGAAAGACTTAAGGAATACTTACAAGCATTAGCTAAAATTCAGGAGCAAACACGCAGCTTGTCGTAAACTATGCGCCATCCAGTCCCCAAAACCAAAACGGAAACGCTAATGGGTTATATTTGAAATCCAATACCTTACACATTGCTAAAAACTCGGATTTAAAATTTTTTACCTCTATATTATATTTTTCAAACAGTACTTTAGAACCCAATATTTCTAAATCTGACTTATCTTTCTTGAGTGCATTTAATAAATACAATAAAAATTCTTTGTCCCCACCCCATTCGTGAACCATGTTCTTAAGATCTATGCCTCTACCCACTCCAGCATAAGCCATGATTTTTCCGTGAGTTTGCACATAATGCCATTTCACGTTTTTATGTGCCAAAATCCATGGTAAATCTTTTTCGTCTAATAAAAGTCCAAATGGCCTATTTTTTAAAAACGAAAAAATTTCATTATTCCAACCTGTTTCTATAGTAACATCAGCGTTTAATGTGGATTTTGGCATCTCACTTAAATTCACTCTCCACTGCTCTCCACAAAGTGTGAATCCCTGCTTTCCATACAAAGAATGCTCAGAACCCCAAAGAAAAATCAAAGCAATATCCTGTGTCTTGGCCCACTGAATAAGCCTAGAAATCAAATGCGTAGCTAGTCCAAGTCCTCTAAATTTTTTGTCCGTAGCAACTGCACCTAGTATGCCGATTTTTAACAACCCGTTAGAAATTTTAAGCTTTGCAACACGTAAAGACGCTGTAGCGACAAGTACGGATTCAACATAAGTTCCTAATTGCAACATTGATAAAGCATAGCGAGGATCCCACACTGGAAAATCGTCAAAAAAATGACCCTCAATTGGAACCAAAAACGCCTGATCTAGCAAATCTAAATAGTCATCCCTATGAGAAACCTCCAAAGTTCTTATCTGAAAATCAAAAACATTATTATGTTTTATTAACTCTAATCCCACCAAAAAATTATCTCATAATTTTTTTCTAAAGTCTCAAATCTAAGTGTCGATGAGCTTCATAGAAGGTTGTGAGTGACACAGGTCAATCGTGACTCTGGCCTCACAAACCCCCATAAGGTCAATGAATGACCATGGTGTAACCCTTCATGGAGGAAGGTATGGGATTGCGAATAAATACAAATGTCCCGTCACTGATCGCGCAGCGAAACTTACGATCAACGCGCGGTTCCTTGGATAGAACCCTCGAAAGACTTAGCTCTGGCTACAGAATTAATCACGCAGGTGATGATGCTGCAGGACTAGCTATATCAGAAAGCCTAAGAGCTCAACTAAGAGGGCTTTCGCAAGCGGAAAGAAACTCACAAGATGGCATCTCTGTTGTACAAGTAGCCGAAGGTGCTCTGGCAGAAGTTTCTAATATTTTAATCCGCATGCGAGAACTGGGAGTACAAGCTGCTTCAGATACAATAGGACCAACTGAGAGAAAATTTTTAGACACTGAATTTCAACAACTCTTAGAAGAAATCGATCGCATTTCAAATAGCACGGAATACAACGGAGTATCACTGTTAAACGGAACCGGCTCTGCCTTTGAAATACAAATTGGTACTGGAAATAACCCCATTATTGATAGAGTAAAACTTTTTGATTCGTCCGCTACTGACATTAATGTTATCTCACTTGGTATTAATTTAGCCTCAGTTAATGATAAAGTATCTGCCCAAAATAGCTTAAGTGCCATTGACCATTCAATTTCTATGGTTACAAAAATTCGTGCAGAATTTGGGGCAATGCAAAACCGACTTCAATCAGTAATAAATAATATTGCAATTAACAAAGAAAACATAGCAGCGGCCAATAGCAGGATTAGAGATGCTGATTTGGCAGAAGAAGCCACTGAGTTAACTAAAAATCAGATTTTAATGCAATCAGGAGTAGCGGTTTTAAGTCAAGCAAACGCTACTGCTAAAACAGCTCTGGGACTTCTGAACCAGACTTAAGTTTATAAGGAGGAAGTAAAGGATGATATAAAATTTAAACCAAAAGCAAAGGCCAATTGGCTCGTGCTTGTTTCCTGGAAAAAAACAAGGCAAAGGCAGCGAGTAACTACAAAGTAGAGCATACTCGCTGTCAAATGCCTGGGCAAATACCTGAAACGGCATAACCTTTCTTTTGGGCTTACTGAGAACACAAAAACGGCACCAAGTGTATGAGCATAAAACAAACAACATGGATTGTCTCATAAATCAGTAGGTAAAAGGGTTTCTGATTGACGAATCTGAAAAGCAAGTTTCTTGGTCTCAGATTCTAAGTCAGGATAGTCTCCTTCTTTTGAGATGGTCTTAAAAGAAGAGTGGGACGCATTTGAGTGAAAAAATATGTGGTTGGGAACCGCATTTTAAAAATCACTTGATGTTTAAACTTGCATGTCTCTTTGTGTAAACATGGAGATGTGTGTGAAGAAATCTAGCAGGAAGCTAACCGCATTTCTTAGGGATAAGTTTGCGGGCTAACAGGAGGAGGGGCATATGACCATGACGGGAGGATAAAATCATGGGCTTAAGAATAGCTACAAATACCACTGCGCTAAACGCTCAGCGACAGATGGCTAATACCAGGATAAACCTGGATAAAACTCTAGAAAGGCTTGCAAGCGGCAATCGCATCAATCACGCTGGTGATGATGCGGCTGGGCTTGCTATATCAGAAAACCTGCGAGCTCAAATTCGAGGCATGAAACAGGCCAAAAGAAACGCAATGGATGGGGTTTCTCTCATCCAAGTTTCAGAAGGCGGTCTCAATGAAATTTCGAACATGCTAATTAGGCTAAGAGAACTCGCCATCCAAGCAGCTTCAGATACGATTGGAGATACGGAACGACAATTCACAGATCGTGAGTTTCAGTCTCTTAAACAAGAAATTGACCGTATTGCCAATGTTACACAATTCAATGGTAATCCACTTCTTAATGGGAAGGCTGGAATTTTTGAAATTCAAGTAGGAACACATAATAACCCCATTTTAGATCGTGTAGTCTACAATGGTGAACGGGCAGATGCATCGCTAGATTCACTCAAGCTTGGTGGAGAATCCGTGGCCACCAAACAAGGTGCACAGTTGTCTCTTTCTGTGATCGATGATTCACTTATTAGAGTCAACAGCATCCGTTCTGATCTGGGTGCTCTACAAAACAGGTTGCAATCAACAATTAACAACTTAGCCATTAGTGACGAAAATCTATCTTCTGCCAATAGCCGTATCCGAGATACAGATGTTGCAGAAGAAGTGTCAGAAATGACTAAGCAAAATATTTTAATGCAGTCGGGCATTGCGGTGTTAAGTCAAGCAAACAACACAAATGCTCATGCACTAAAACTTTTGAGTTAAAGCTTTGAGGGCCATGTTGTTGCAGTAGGTGTATAGCCCTCTGGGCCTCCCGAAAGGGGTTGAGTGTAAACAAACGGGTAAAATGAGTTGAGGTGATTATTGGATAAAAAATGATAGATTTCAGTCGCAAACTGAAAACTTAAAAAGTTTATAAAGATTTGTTGACATGTTTTGAAAAAACACGCCAACAGAGGTGAAGTGATGTCAGCCTATGGGATGGGCTCATGGGACATATCACGGAATTGATATATATACTTTACCTTTTCGCTAACCCCGAAAAGTAAAGTGTTAAACAGCTAAGCAGAATGCTTGCCGCCTTTAGGGATAAAGGCTGGATCTTATGGATGAGTTGCTTTGAAAGGAGGCAAGTCATGGGGTTACGTATAGCTACGAATACCACTGCTTTGAATGCTTTAAGGCAGATGGCAGCTACTAGACTAACCTTGGATAAGACCTTGGAAAGACTTGCAAGTGGAAGTCGCATCAATCATGCTGGAGACGATGCAGCAGGATTGGCGATTTCTGAAAACTTGCGCGCACAAATCCGAGGGATTAGACAAGCAAAAAGAAATGCTTCGGATGGCATTTCTCTCATTCAGGTGTCAGAGGGTGGACTCAACGAAGTTGGAAACATCCTTGTGAGACTAAGAGAACTCGCAATCCAAGCAGCATCAGATACCATTGGAGACACGGAGCGACAATTCACTGATCGTGAATTTCAATCACTCAAACAAGAGATTGACCGTATCGCCAATGCCACTGAATTTAATGGAAATCCACTTCTCAACGGGAAAGCCGGGATTTTCGAAATTCAGATTGGCACTCACAACAACCCAATCTTAGATAGGGTTGTATATAACGCAGAGAGATCTGATGCTTCGTTAGACGCCCTAAAACTAGGCGGAGAATCTGTTGCAACCAAACAAGGAGCACAACTAAGTCTTGCAGTCATTGATGACGCTCTTGTCCACTCCAACAGTATCCGAGCCGATTTAGGCGCTCTGCAAAACCGCTTGCAAGCTACAATCAATAATCAATCTATTAGTGAAGAAATGCTGTCTTCAGCTAATAGCCGAATTCGTGACGCAGACGTTGCAGAAGAAGTCTCAGAACTAACAAAACAAAATATATTAATGCAGGGTGGAATTGCAGTGTTAAGTCATGCAAATAACACTAACTCATCTGCATTAAAGCTTATTTCAGGATAACTAGCGAGACATAGTCGAAAGGAGGGTATTATCAAAATGTAAAATTAATAAAACATCGCCTCTTGATTTAAGAGACGATATTTATTGCCTAAGAAATAAAGTTTATGCAAAACTTTAACTAATGGCATACAGCAAATCAGTTTTAATAGTAGGCGGAAGTGGCTTCATTGGCACGCATCTTGCGATGAAACTTCGTGATGGTTACAAGGTTTTTGCAACCTATAACACTAAAAGTCTTGCAATCCCTGGTGTAACTTTTCTGCCAATGAATATCACTAACCAAAACTTGGTAAAGAGAATTGCTTATACGGCTCAGCCAGATGTCATCATTTATACAGCCGGAAGCAATAATTTTGAAATCGCAGAAAACGAGCCTAGAAAAGCAGAACGTTTACACACAGGTGGTCCAGCCGCAGTTTCAAATGCTACTGAGATTTTTCAGCCTAAATTTATTTATCTTTCTAATAGTTATATTTTTGACGGGAACAAGGGAAACTATCGTGAAACCGATACGGTGCTTCCTTTTACTGCAATTGGAAAAGCAAAACTAGGAGGCGAAAATTATATTCGTGGACGATCCTTAAATTATATTATTCTCAGATTAAGCCCAGTGATTGGAAGAGGAAATGGAAAAAATATTTCTTTTTTAGATCATCTTAGAATTAAATTGGACCATAGAGAACGCGTAGAGTTTTTAGGAAATCAAATTCACTCTTATATAGATATTTATAGTGTAATTAATACCATTTTACACCTTATAGAGGGGGGGCCAAAAAATAAAATCCTTCATTTTGGTGGTCTTACAAAATTAACTGATTATGAATTTGCTCAAAGTTTTGCTAAAAGATTTGTTTATCCAAAGGAACTCATCACTTTGCGGCAATCCTCTCAACAAAAAAAATCCTCAGATGCTGTAATTAATGACTTTTCTTTGAATTCAACTCAAATTTCAGAAACTATGAATATAAAATCTTTGTTACTTGAAGAGAGTTTTGATTTGTTAGAGAAAAACTTATAAACTTAGTCCTTTTTCTTCTAAAAGGTTTTTTATTTGTTCCAACAACACTTGCTGGTTAAGTTTTGATTTTTTGGTGTCACGGCTAATGCATATAAACTCTGCAAAATAAAATTTTGCTACTTGCTCGGCAGAAACTTTATCTCCCTGAAATGTCCAATACACATCACGAAACGGGCCAACCTGTGTTAAAAGTTCTTGTGCAACTGGTAAGGTGGAATTGCCACTTGGTGTATTTGCTGCGTTTTGTAATTGTCCATCAATAGCGACAGTGCTCCTATTGTGCTGCGCAAAACTCATCTGAATAACTCCATGAGCAGAATTTGAAAATACAAGCTTCATTTGATTTCTAAATACCATAAAATCACAAGGAGTTTGTGCGACACTATAAACTTTGACTTCTTGAAATCTTGTTCCATTTTCCGAATAGCTGTTTAAGATACGGGCAAAATCCATAAAACATTCCCTAAGCTCCATCATGAAATCTACAGTGCTTTCTTCGACTAGTTGTGTGGGTTCAAAGCTTTGTCCCAAGCCTAATATTTTATCGGCTTCTGGATTGATTTCGGATCTGGCTAACTCATGAATCCATCCTTGTCCCGATGATGGTAATTGGTCTTTAACTCTTGCCATAACGAACCCCCAAGTTATAAGTTTAGTCTAGTATTTGTGATTGTCAAATAAACCAAAAAGCTTATTTGTTTATGTTAAGCGTAAAATAAAAAAAATAAAAGCAGTTTTAATATATCTGCAGTGAAATTTGGGCACTAGAGGATTTGAACCTCTGACCTTGGCCGTGTAAAGACCCTGCTCTACCACTGAGCTAAGCGCCCCTAAAATTTATATTAACTTGTTGGTAACGAAGACTGATGCGTGCCGACCTCTACCACACCTACTGCAGTTTCTCTGGTAGTTTCATCTCTCTCTTCTGATATTTGTGTTTTCAAAAATTTGTACTTATATAATCCACTACCTGCAGGTATAAGTCTTCCCATTATGACGTTCTCTTTTAGTCCTCTCAAATGATCAATACGTCCACCAATGCTGGCTTCGGTTAACACTTTGGTTGTTTCTTGGAAAGAAGCCGCCGAAATAAAACTCTCCGTCGTCAATGACGCTTTCGTAATTCCTAAAAGCAATGGCTCCGCATTGGCAGGAATACTACCAGATTGTAAAACTTTTTGATTTTCTATTTCAAAAACAGCTTTATCAACTTGCTCTCCTGCTAAAAATTGAGTATCACCTGGCTCTATAATTCTCACCTTTCTCAACATTTGCCTAACAATTACCTCAATGTGTTTGTCGTTAATTTTTACACCTTGTAAACGATAAACTTCTTGAACTTCATCTACCATGTACTTAGAAAGGGCTTTCTCACCCAATACCCGCAAAATATCATGTGGATTAATTGGCCCGTCCATTAGAGGCTCACCTGCTTTTACATAGTCTCCCTCATTCACAGCTAAGTGCCGGCCTTTTCCAATCAAATAATCCTTCTTTTCACCAATCTCAGGCGTTACCTGTATTTTTCGCTTTCCCTTCGTATCTTTACCAAAAGAAACCATGCCATCAATTTCTGTAATTACAGCTGTATCCTTAGGCTTTCGTGCTTCAAAAAGCTCAGCCACCCTTGGCAAACCTCCTGTAATATCCTTAGTTTTTGTGGTTTCCCGATGGATCTTTGCAATCGTATCACCAGCTTTGATTTCATCACCATCATTAATAATTAAATTGGCTCCAACTGGAATCATGTAGCGAGCCACACGATTTGAGCCCTCAATTTTCACGATATTGCCGGACCCATCCTGAATCAGGATCTTTGGACGCTTATCGCTGGCCTTTGATTCTACAATCACCTTATGGGACAGACCGGTAACACTGTCGAATTGCTCTTGCATGGTGAGCCCTTCTTCAATGTCTTCAAACTTCACGACCCCAGTTGCTTCAGTGATAATCGGAGTGGAATAAGGATCCC
>JACRAO010000212.1 GCA_016213345.1 Bdellovibrio sp.
ATATTTGAATGACTGGTAACCAATCATTTGGTGATCCCACTCAACCGAAGCGTCGATTATAAATCTAGGCGATGGCCAAGCGCAGGCCCATTTTTCTGCAATTTTTAATTCAATGGGACGCTTTAAAATAAGTTCTTGGCGTAGGTCAGATTGTATTTCTACTCCTGCTGTTAATAGCACCTTGCAAAATTCATAAGCACTGCCATCCAAAATTGGGATTTCTGGTCCATCCAGTTCTATGATTGCATTGTCAATGCCTAGACCATGCATTGCAGCCAAAAGGTGCTCTACGGTACTAATCGTTACTTTGCCAATGCCTAAGGTTGTTGCAAACTGTGTATTAACAACATAGGAATATTTGGCAGGAACTTCTGGTGTATGAGTTAAGTCTATTCTTCTAAAAACTATTCCCTTGTTAGGAGTGTGAGGTTTTATTCTTAAATTAATAACTCTGCCGGTGTGTACCCCGATTCCGCTTAGTGTCACATGTTTTTTTATGGTGCGTTGTAACGTCATAGCTTTAATTTATTATCTAGCAAAACTTATGCCTGATAATGTGCTATTTTGCAAAAAACTTTATTGATTTCCGAGTGATTTGATATTTAGCAATGATTTCATACACTAATGTCATAACACAATACATATGTTTTGGGGCTGCTTAGTAAAGATAAGACAATAATTGCAAAAAATATGTAAGGAAAATGCAACATGTTAGCATTTAAATGTGTGCTTTTTCACACAGTTTTGGTTGAAGTTGCAAGTGTTCATGGGCCAATCGAGTAGTCATTCTTCCTCTTGGCGTTCTTTGCAAAAAACCTTCTTGCATTAAATAAGGCTCATAGACTTCCTCCAAAGTGTCTGTTTCTTCGCCTGTAACAGATGAAAGAGATTCGATCCCGACAGGACCACCATCAAATTTTTCGATAATAGCCTTTAATAATTTTCTGTCCATGGCATCCAACCCGTGTTTATCGATTTCAAATAATACTAAAGAAGCTCTAACTGTTTCTAAGTCAATTTTAGCACTTTTGTGTCTCACTTGTGCAAAGTCTCTAATTCTTCTTAATAGTCTATTTGCAATTCTGGGTGTACCTCGGGATCTTTTGCCAATTTCATACGCACTAGTTTGCTCAATAGGAATTCCCAGCAATTTTGCAGATCTAATGACAATTTTTTCTAAATCCTCGAATGGATAAAAATCAAGCCTAAGTTGTATCCCAAAGCGATCCCTAAGTGGGTTTGAAAGCAGACCGCTTCGTGTGGTTGCTCCTACTAAAGTAAAAGGTGGTAAATCCATTCGTAAAGTTCGTGCGGCTGGACCTTGCCCTAAAATAAGATCCAATTTGTAATCTTCCATGGCACCGTAAAGGAGTTCTTCGATATTTTTTTGCAAACGGTGAATTTCATCAATAAATAAAACGTCTCGTGGTTGTAAGTTAGTTAATAAAGCAGCCAGATCGCCTTTTTTTTCAACATTGGGACCTGTGATAACATGTATTTGGGTTCCGAGTTCATGAGCAATGATATGGGCTAAGGTCGTTTTGCCTAAACCTGGCGGCCCAGAGAGTAAAACATGGTCCAGGGCATCGTGTCTTTGGATGGTTGCTTGTAAAAAGAGTTCTAGTTTTTCTTTTGTTTGTTGTTGTCCTACATATTCTGTTAGTTTCAATGGTCGTAGTGATTTTTCTAAAACAAGTGTTTGGGACGAAGTAATTTCTTCTGCTAAAGCTTTTGGGTCTAATATTCGTTCATTCTCTAACATTTTATACCCTCAGGATAGTTGAACCAGAGCTTGGCGGATTAATTTTTCTGTACTTTCTGGTGCAACTGTTTGAGATTCAAATTGTTTAAATACATTGACAATTTCTCCTTCTCGAAAGCCTAAATGCATCAAGGCTTCTTTTGCTTCGTCAAACATAATTTGTGGTATTGTTTTTAAAGGAGTGTTCTGCATTTTTGTTCTTTTTATTTCTTCAGCCAAAGTGCCGTCATTTTCGATTTTCTTTTTTATTGGATCATACAGCTCTAAAATAATTCTCTCTGCCATTTTTTTACCAATACCTGGTATGTCTAATAAAACATCTCGATTTTTATTGAATATTGACTCTACTAGATTGGCAGGAGACAGGTGCGAAATAATGCTTAGAGCTAGTTTTGGGCCAATGCCGCTTACAGAAAGTAAAGTCATAAAAATTTCTTTTTCTGACTTTGAAAAAAATCCATATAGATCAAATGCGGCTTCTCTGATGTGGTGATAAATAAAAAGTTCTAAAATTTCTCCAACTTTCAGATTTGTATAACAAGTGCTTTGGGGCAAATTAACTGCATAACCTATTCCCAGTGGTGATTCTCCAGCTCCGATCCAAATGAGAGCTTTGCCTTCGTAGCATGTAATCAGTTTGCCTCTTAAGTATCCAATCATAAGTGGTTTTACTTTCTCCCAAGTCCTATGCTTTCTGCAAGTGAAAGCTTTTTTCTTTTTTTGCTAAGTATTTCGAGTTTTTCAAGAGGATGATTTTTAAAGCATTTCTTATTTTGAGACATTATTTGATATGCATGACTCATTGCTAAATCTAGAGAATATGATGCATCAAAAGTTAAAAAATTTTGTTTTCCAAATAGGATTTGTATTACTTTTGAAACCATGGCTTTTGTTGCTCTTCCATAACCTGTGATTTTGGCTTTTACTTCAGTAGAGCTACATTCGATAATGTTTAGTCCATAGGCAGCACCAGTGAGAAGAACAACACCTCTGGCTTGACCGAGTTTTAAAGCGGATAAAGCGTTTTTAGCAAAAAATATTTTTTCAACAACTAAGGTTTCAGGTTTAAAGTTCATAATGATATTACTTAAGTCCTGATAAAGAGTTAGTAGTCTTTTTTCCATTAAATCAGCGTTATTATTATTATAGATTTTTATTGTTCCATGACTAACAAGTCTTAATTGGTTTCCAATAATATCCACGCAGCCGTAGCCCGTATTTTTAGAACCCGGATCAACACCCAATATGCGCACTTGAAAATTTCCCCTTTAAATGCAACAAAGGACTCGAAGGATTGAGCCTCAAAGTCCTTTGTTGCCACGGGATCCTCTTCAGTGTGTGTGGGGGGAAGCGGCGATCCCATGGAATTTCGAATGTGTGTAACTGACTTATATAGCACCATTTTTTAATAAGCAACAAAAAAATAAAAAATAATTTAAGTTGATATAAATAGTATATTATTTAGATAGGCCTGTTTTTGCCATTCGGTATCTGAAATTACGGAAACTTAAGCCCAATAACTGTGCCGCAATATTTTTTCTATTTTTAGTATATTTCAATGCTTCTTGAAAATAATGCCGTTCGATTTCTCCAATGATTTTATCTAGTTTGATACCACCTTTTGTAAAATCTACTTCTGGAAGGTGCAGCTCTCTATGCTCAATATCCTTTTTTTGGGTTTGTGGAGTTCTATGTGATTCTTCGTACTGCATTAAGACAGACTGGGGGAGGGAGCCTAATGAGATTTTTTTTCCGGATTCGAGAGTAAACGCTCTTTCGATAAAATTTTCAAGTTCCCTTACGTTTCCTGGCCATGAATAATTCATTAAAACATCAATAACCTGTGGTTGAAATCCTGTAATTGTTGTACCAAATTTTTCCATATATTTTTTCAAAAAATGCTCAGCTAATAAAGGAATATCTTCTTTTCGATGTCTTAAGGGCGGAGCTTTAATTTGGATTACATTAAGTCTATAATAAAGATCTTCTCGAAAACTGCCCTGAACTATTGCTGTTTCTAAGTTTTTATTAGTAGCTGCAATAATTCTTACATCTACTTTGATATTGTCTACTCCGCCTACTCGTCTAATGCTCTTTTCCTGTAATGCCCTAAGGAGTTTAGATTGTAGACTGACTGGGAGTTCGCCTACTTCGTCTAAAAAAAGTGTGCCACCGGATGCTACTTCAAAAAGTCCTGGTTTATCACTGATAGCTCCAGTGAAGCTGCCTCGTTTGTGGCCAAAGAGTTCACTTTCCATAAGATTTTCAGGGATTGCGCCACAGTTAATTGGTACAAAGGGTTTTCCTTTCAAAATGCCTGTTTCATGTATGAGGTGAGCAATTAGTTCTTTCCCGGTCCCGCTTTCTCCAACAATGAGAATATTGGTTTTAGTGATGCACACTTTTTTAATAAGTATAAAGAGTTCCTGTATTGCCGGTGCTTCACCAATAAATTTTATTTCCAACCCATGTCCCCCTTCCTTCAGCGCATGTATATAATAGCAATTACTTTTCCCGGTTTTTTAAAAATTATTCTATGAGTGAGGCCTTGGGAAGGACAGGATGTCCGGAGTCCCATGGATGGGACGACAAAGGGTTCCAGAGGCACGATGCCGCGCCGAGACCTCATAGAATAATTTTTAAAAAACTGGGAACACTAATTGCTATGGCCCCCCAGCACCACCTGCCAACTTGAAAATAGGCAAATACATTGCAATTAAAAGTCCTCCTACAGCTCCACCAAGAACAATTAGTATCAAAGGTTCAATAAGTTTTGTCATGCTATTAATTGTGATTTCGACTTCCTCTTCATAAAAATCTGCTACTTTTTCTAACATTTTATCCAAATTACCACTTGCTTCGCCTACTGCAATCATTTGAACAGACATTCTAGGGAATACATGGAGTTTGCTCATTGAACCCCCTAAATTTTTGCCACCCTCAACGTTTTTTCGCACAGTACTCACTGCGTCTTCTAAAACAGCATTGTTCATTGTGGATTTGCAAATATCAATAGCATCTAAAAGATTAATTCCAGAAGAGAGCATAATTTGTAATGTCCTTGAAAAACGAGCAATCGAAGATTTTTGAATTAACGGCCCAAACAAAGGAGTTTTGAAAACGAGTTGATCAATTTGCGCTCTTCCTTCTTTTGATTTAATAAATTGTGAGAGAATAAACCCAGCAGTTACTAGTACCAAAATAATATAAATGATATTTCCAGCAACAAAGTGAGACATAAAAATTACAAGCTGTGTTGGACCTGGCAGTTCTTGATTATTACTTTTTAATAGTTCTTCGAATTTTGGAATAACAAAAATTAGCATTGCAGAAATTACAACAATTCCTAAACACGTAATAATCAAAGGATACATCATTGCGCCTTTGACAATGCGGGTAAGTTTGTTGGATGTTTCTAAATAACGATTAAGTCGCTTGAACATTAAGTCCAGTGCACCAGATGCTTCGCCAACTTTAACAAGTGAAACATAAAATTTTGGGAAAATTTTAGGATAAAGACCCAAAGCTTCCCAGAGATAAGAGCCTTGTGAGACTTTTTCTTTCATCACGGTAATAATGGTTTTTATGTTTGTTGTTGCTGCTTGTTCTGCTAAGAACTCGAGTCCTTGCACTAATGGGATTCCAGATGTAATCAAAGCATGTAGTTGTCTTGTAATACTCACCAGAGTTTCGAGTGACATTGTTCTTCCAGAGCTTCTAAATATTTTTCCTAGATCTTGCTTGAAAGCGTTAATTTTTTTTATACGCATTGGGCGGATGCCTTTGGATCTCAAATAAACCCGTAAATCGCCCTCACTAGGAGCGTCAAATTTGCCTGTAGTTTTTTTCCCGGATTTATCTATACCGACATATTCAAATTCAGGCATTCGGATCTATCCTTTATTGATTAGAGCAAGGTTTTTACTTAGTTCTTCTGGAAGCGGACTGTGTTCTAATGCGTCGGCTTTAGATAATTGCCCTGCTTTTACCAAGTTAACTAAACTTTGATTCATGGTATTCATTTGCGTTTCTTCTTGTCCGGTTTGCATTGCAGAGTAAATTTGATGAATTTTATCTTCTCTTATCAGATTTCTGATAGCCATGGTGGGGATGAGTAGTTCAAATGCTACAATTCGCCCTGGAGTGTAACTTTTTGGGATTAGCATTTGAGAAATTGTTGCTTGAAGTGTAAAAGAAAGTGAATGTCTGATTTGGCTTTGCTGGTGAGGTGGAAAAGCATTTGTGATTCGGTTAAGAGATTGCACAGCGCCGTTAGTGTGTAGAGTTCCAAAGACTAAATGCCCTGTTTCAGCCATGTTTATGGCCATCTCAATAGTTTCTATATCTCTAAGTTCTCCTACTAAAATATAATCAGGATCTTGTCTTAATACTCGTTTAAATGCACTTCTAAAACTTTTTGTATCAACTCCTACTTCTCTTTGATTAACAATACAATTTTTATGTGTATGAACAAATTCAATTGGGTCTTCGATTGTTATGATATGCCCAAAATCTTCTCGATTAATAATATCTAAAAGTGATGCAAGTGATGTTGATTTGCCGCTGCCTGTTGGACCAGTGACCAGAACGAGTCCATGAGGTCTTTTGATAATTTTTTTTAATACTGTAGGCAAATTTAAAGTGTCAAAATCCGGAATATGAAGTGGAATCCATCTAAATACTCCACCAACCCCGCCTCTTTGAAAAAAGATATTTCCTCTAAATCTTGCAATGTCTTTGATTCCAAAAGAAAAGTCCAGTTCTTGCATGCGTTCAAATTCGATTTTTTGTGAGTCAGTTAAAACAGAATAACAAAGCTCTTTAGTGTCTTCTGGTAAAAGATTATCGGTTTTTACTTTTACCATTCTTCCTTGAATACGAAATTGCGGAGGAATGCCGACTGTAATGTGCAAATCAGATGCATTTTGATCAATCATTGTTTTTAAAAGTGCAGGTAAAGTAACTTTGGTCATGGTTTAACTCTCCATTGTAGCTGCTAAGGCTTCTTCTAGGCTTGTTTTCCCTTCGCTGACTTTTCCTAAAGCAGATGTTCTTAGGGTTTGCATGCCTTCTTGTATAGATTGTTGTTTTAGTTCTAAAGATGTTGCTCCCTTAAGTACCATTTCTTTAAGCGTTCGACTAAAATCCAGAATTTCATAAATGGCTATTCGTCCCCGGTAACCAAGATTATTGCAATTTGGACACCCTTTGCCAGTGTAACAAATAGTATTTTCAGGTAAGCCAAATTGTATTAGTTTTTCTTTTGGAACCGTCTGTTCAACTTTGCATCTCGGGCAAAGTGTTCTTACTAATCGTTGTGCAATAATTGTATTTAGTGAGGCAACTACTAAAAAAGGTTCAAGACCCATGTTCATCAGTCGTGTAATTGTGCTGGGCGCGTCATTTGTGTGAAGCGTGGATAAAACAAGGTGTCCTGTGAGTGCTGATTGTACTGCAATTTCAGCTGTTTCGTAATCACGGATTTCGCCTACCAGTATGATATCAGGGTCTTGTCTGAGTAGTGCTCTTAAAACACTCGCAAATGTTAGCCCGATTTCCTTATGAATTTGTATTTGATTGATGCCTTCGAGGTTATATTCTACTGGGTCTTCTGTAGTTGAAATATTATCTGTTATCTGGTTTAGAGTCGAGAGAGCAGAGTATAGAGTAGTTGTTTTGCCGCTGCCTGTTGGACCTGTGACCAAAACCATGCCATTTGGAGCATAAATTCCTTTTTTAAAAAGCTCTAATTGTTTTGAATCAAAGCCAAGTTTTTGCATATCCAGCTGTAGATTTTTTTTGCTTAAGATACGAAGAACTATTTTTTCTCCAAATAGAGTGGGAACGGAGTTTACACGAAAATCAATTTCACTTCCTTGTGCCCTTAATTTAATGCGGCCATCTTGTGGAATGCGACTTTCTGCAATATCCATTCGGGACATTATTTTAAAGCGAGCAGTAATAGCTCGTTTCATTTCGAGTGGAAGCTCTGTCATTTGTTGCAAGACGCCATCAATTCGCATTCTCACTCGAAATTTTTTTTCATAGGGCTCAACGTGGATGTCACTGGCGCCACGTGTAATGGCCTCACTAAGAATGCTATTAACAATAGATATTACTGGTGCGTCTTCTGCTTTAGTTTGAGCATCGATTTCGTGAACTTCTACCAGTTCTATGCCGGTAGAGTCTTTCATTTCTTCTTTTAATTCTTTAGTGGCGCTTTTTAAGGCTTCTCCTAAATGCGTTGATGCTCCGTAGTGTTTATTGAGAGTAATGTCAAATGCCGTATAAGACGTAAGCACGGGTTCAATTGTCATTTTTGTTTTAAACTTTAAGTCATCCAGTCGTGAGAGATTTGTAGGATCATAAACAGCAACAACAAGTTTTCCTTGGTTTGCTTGGATGGGTATGGCTTGATACTTTCTAGTGAGGTCCGAGGAAAGAAGCTGCAAAACTTCAGGCCTGATTTCAAATTTTGCAAGATTAATTGAAGGTAAGCCAAATTTTTGACTCAGATAATAAAGTAGCTTTGTTTCTGCGACTGCCCGATTTTCGATCAGAAAACGTATGTGACTTCCACCTGTTTTGCACGTTTCGACAGCGCTATCGAACTGTTTTTGTGAAATAAATTTGTCTTTGAGTAATAACTCAGCGAGTTGACGCGACATAGTAACCCATCCTTAGGCTTATGAGGATTTATGCACAAAGGCACTACCCCTGTTCTTTATTTTGTGAGAATTATAAAGAGATGTCAATTGAGATTAACACTTACAAAAAGATGTTATTAGTTTTTTTTACTTTTTTATTTTTTTTGACTCAAGGTTTTTTTCAAGAAAAACTCCAAAGAATTTCTGCATATACGGAAACACTAACTGTCCATGCAGAAAAACGGAACGCTGATTTATTCAAAATTTTTAGCTTTGGGCATGCTCCTGTCGGAGTAGATTGGCTGCTTATTCGTTTTTTGGCTTCTACAAGCTATATCAAAGCAACCGAAGGAGAACATGCGCTTGCTTATTATGACTTAGATTTAGCTACAGAAGTAGATTCAGCTTTTTTTGAGCTTTACATGGGTGGAACAAATATTTTAGTTGTGATACTAAATGATAAAACTGGAGCACGTGAACTAATAGGCAGAGGAAATGACTTTCGCAAAAACGAACTGTGGCAATATTCTTCGGAGTTTCAGAAGGTGTTTTGGCCTTTTCCTTGGCAAGTTCCTATTTTGCAAGCTTATGTACTTTTGTTTGAGTTTGATGATTTACTCGGTGCATCTAAGGCATTTCAAGAAGCGGCTAAAATTCCTGGTGGGCCGCCTTATTTACAAAATCTTGCGGCTAGACTCGAAAAACCTGGTGGGCAATATGAAGTGGGTATGAGACTTTTAAATTTTATGATTCAAACAGCCCCTAACGAGATGGCTAAAGAAGCTTTAGAAAAAAAGAAACGATCACTTTTTATAGGGCAAACATTGTTCGGGATGAATTTTGCTTATAAAAATTTTTTAGATACTTTTCCTGAATATCACAAAAAACGCCCTTTTTCTGGCGAGGAAATAAGAAAATATTGGAAAAAATTTATGTTTGAAAATGGTTATTCGATCAAAGATCCATGGGGAGGTGAGTTTTATCTTGGCGAAAATGGTCAAATTCACTCTAGTATTCCGCATGAAAAAGTGCTTGGCTTGGAGTAGATTTGAAGTATTTTAGGAGTAAGGGCCCTGAGGCAATATGTCAAATGTATTAGACGTACAAAACGTAGATCAAAAATTTAGGGCAGGGTTTTGGATGAAAAAAGTTCAAATTCTGTTTGATATTTGTATCAAAGTTCCTGCACAGGCTATTTTTGGTTTTTTGGGTCCAAATGGTGCGGGCAAAACAACGCTTATTCATTTGATTGTAGGTTTGCGAAAACCAACCAATGGCTGTATTAAGGTTTTAGGACATGCCGCTACTTCTTTGCAAGCAAGAGCAAAGTTGGGATATTTACCTGAAAGGCCATATTTTTATGAACATTTAACATCCGAGGGTATGCTTCTTTATTTTGGGACACTTTCAGGAATGAAAAAACATAAGATACTATCAAGAATTCCCAAAGTGTTGTCTTCTGTTGGTTTGCTTCATGCAAGACGCTTAGAGCTTAGAAAGTTTTCAAAGGGAATGCTGCAAAGAATTGGCATTGCCCAGGCTCTCTTGCATGATCCTGAATTTTTAGTCCTGGATGAGCCCATGAGCGGTTTAGATCCAGTGGGTAGAAAAGAAATGCGAGAGCTTTTAGTAGAACAAGTCACTTCTGGACGCACTGTTTTCTTTAGTTCGCATGTGATCCCTGATGTAGAAGCTATTTGTAACCAGGTAGCAGTTATTAATAAAGGTAAAATTTTGAGTTGTGGTCCCATTGGTGGTTTTCTGTCAAAAGGACCACTGCAAACAGAGATTGCATTTCAGGGGTTATCACTTGAAAAAGCGCAGAAAATTTCTTTTTTCCAGTCCTTAAAACAAATGCCGGATGGATTTAGAGTCATGGTCAGTTCACAACAGGAAGTGCATCAAAGCATTGAGCAATTAATCCGATTTGGAGCTACAATTTTATGGGTTATTCCTGTTCGTCCATCCTTAGAAGACTTATTTATGAGTCAAATTGGAGAGTCATGATTTCACATTTTTTTAAGGTTCTATTGGCTATTTGCAAAGTTACTTTTTCTGAAATGATCCGGGACAAGGTTCTGTATAACATTATACTAATTTCAATTTTATTATTAGCAATTGGTTTCTTAGCATCTCAATTTTCCTTTATCCGTCCTGAGCGTGTTGTTTTAGATTTTGGTTTATCTGCAATTAATTTGTCGTGTGCACTTATTGCTATTCTTGGTGGATCAAGCTTATTAGGAAAAGAGTTTGAACGTAGAACGGCCCATGTAACTTTGTCTCATCCTATCTCGCGTGCCCAGTTTGTTTTAGGAAAATATTTTGGGCTATTAAGTGTAGTTCTATTGAATGGATTACTCCTATCTATAATTCATATTTTGATTTTATCTTATACGTCATATGAAATAAGTAGTGTTTTGCATAAGACCTATTTTGTTGCTTTAACTTTTATTTTAATTCAAAGTGTGATGATTTCGGCATTGGCTATTTTATTCTCAAGCTTTACCACGACCTCGCTTTCTGTTATTTTTTCTATTGGATGTTATTTGGTCGGAAATAATATTAGCCAACTAAAATATCTTTTAACAAAAATTTCTCATGTAGGAGGCAAGTTTTTATTAAAAGTGATTATTTTTTTGTTTCCTAATTATGAATATTTCAATCTGGGATTTAAAGTCACTTATGGGTTAAGTGTGCCTTGGATGCATGTATTAGCGTCACTAACTTACGGAATATGTTTTACTTGTTTTGTTTTGTTTTTATCGGCTATTTTGATCGAATTAAGAGAGGTCTAGCAAAGTGAGTTTTTTTATTTTTGTATTGGGTCTTATTTTTGGAAGTTTTGCAAACGTGGTTATTTATAGATTACCGCGTGATCAGTCTGTTGTTAGACCGCGTAGTTATTGTATACAGTGTAAAAAGCAAATTTCTTTTTTTGATAATATACCTTTATTAAGTTTTGTTTTACTTATGGGAAAATGCCGTAATTGTCATAGTAAAATTTCTATTCGTTATCCTATAGTTGAGTTTTTAGTGGGATTGGTGTTTTTAGCGGTTTATAAACATGTTGGATTTGGGTTTTCACTTTTTTTCAGGGATCTACCTTTTGTTCTTATTTTAATCATAATTGCATTTATTGATTTAGAGCATCGAATTATTCCAGATGAGCTCAGTTTGGGTGGCTTAGTTTTGGGTTTGGTTACTTCTTTTTTGAATCCAGAATTAGGAATTGTGAGTTCGTTTATTGGAGCTGGATTTGGATTTTGTGTTTTTTATGGATTAGCATGGTGTTATTTTAAAGTAACTCAGCAATCTGGTTTGGGTGGAGGTGACATTAAGCTTTTAGCAATGTTGGGAGCTTTTTTGGGTTTTCAGGGTATTATTATTATTTTAATGCTTAGTTCCATAAGTGGTAGCATTGTAGGAATTTTATGGGCTTTGTGGAATAAGGAAAAAAATCTCCTAAAAACGGCAATTCCCTTCGGTCCATTTTTAGTGGTTTCAGGACTATTTTATTATTTGATTGGTAATCCATTATGGCTCCAATTCATGATTCCGATTTAGCTGAAGAGCGTTTCAAGCAATTACAGTGGAAATACTATGAACTTTGGGAGGATATCGAACAACGACTTAAGAAGCGAAAGAAACTTTTCATCTTGTTTGCTTTGGTGTTATTTTTTATTTTACTATCCGTTCCTATTTTTCAAGACCGCTTTCCAAAATGGCAAACTTATCAAATAACTACTAACTTAGCGAAATCAATTAACAAGCTAAAACGCGAAGTAACAACTCAACATGTTCCACTACGACTTAAGTTTTATGATTATTCTTCTTATCATAAGTTAAAGTTTCGAGTTGAAAAGGTCATAACATGCGCAGCGAGTCAGGGGGAGGTTCTTTGGCAAGAGGAGCTTGGATCAGAGAGGGCATTAAGAGATTATGCATTAATCACTAATGAGGGAGATAATTTTTTAGAAGTGCCTAATTTAGTAAATTCGTTTTGTTATGACCCTTTTTTTGGCAGTGCGCAAACTCAAAATGAAGAAAGTGTCGGTTTTGCAGTCATTCCTGTCAAAGATTTGCCGCTCAAACGTAGAGATCGTGTTTCTTATTTGATTTTAACTGGTACATCGGCAGAAATTTCCTTCGAATAATTTGGAGTTATTAGGTAAAATTTAACTAGTACTGTGTAAGGTGAGTTTTAGTATTTTTTTAAAGTACTTACATGAGGTCTCGGCGCGGCATCGTGCCTCTGGGACCCTTTGTCGTCGCCTACAAGGCCATCCTGGCCTTAGCTGTCCACTGGACAGCTGGCCTTCTCGGACTTCATGTCCTCGAAGTCTATGGGACTCCGGACATCCTGTCCTTCCCAAGGCCTCACTCATGTAAGTACTTTAAAAAAATACTAAAACTAGTATTACACAGTACTAGTACACGACATGTTATTGGAAAAAAATAAAGTGCCAGTACATGATGTGTTATTGGGGAAAAAATAAAGTATTGGGAGTGTAAAATTTTTAAAGAGGGAGAAAATGTTTCAAAAACTTTTTAGTTTTCTAACACCGGCTCAAACTACTGTTGGATTAAGTATTGGGAGTTCGTCTATTAAACTTGTTGAATTAAAAAATGAAAAAAACACCTGGAAACTTCTGCATTTTGGAATGGTTCAATTGCCAGAAGACGTTGTTGTTAATAGGGAAATTGTTAATCCCACTGCTGTGATTGACAGCCTTAAGACTATGCTTGGGCAAATTAAGCTCAAAAATAAATCAGTTTGCACAGCAATTTCTGGTACTTCGTTAATTATAAAAAGAATGACTGTAGAAGTTCAAAATATGAGAGAGCTGCAAGAACAGGTTTTTTGGGAAGCAGAACAATACTTGCCTTTTGATATTGCAGAAGTTGTGATGGATTTTCAAGTTCTTGCTCAATCTAAAGAACAAAAAGTGGATGTTTTATTAGTGGCTGCAAAAAAAACAGTTGTTAATTCGTACATGAATGCCATTGAGTCTTCAGGACTAAAAACAAAAATTCTTGATACAGATTTTTTTGCACTCCAAAATATTTATGAAATAAATTATCCAGCTCAAAGTGGCGAAGCTGTCATGATTGTGGATATTGGAGCAAGTGCTATGAAGTTTATTGTCGTACACAGCGGGATTCCTGTTTTTACAAAAGAAGTAACTTTGGGAGGAAGCAATTTGACCGCTGAAATTCAAAAACAATTAGGATTGTCTTATACAGATGCAGAGACGTTAAAAACAGGAGGGCAAGGAGGCACGTATCCTCAAGAAGTTAGTGATTTAATGCATATGATGACTGAAAATTTTTCTTCTGAAGTAAAAAAAGTACTTGATGTCTATAGCGCTTCTTCTTCTGGTGCTCCGATTTCATATATTTTACTTGGAGGTGGGAGTTCTAAAATCCCAGGTTTGTCAAAGATTTTAGAAGAAAATCTTTCTCAACCCACCCAAATGATGAACCCTTTTAACGCAATTTCTTATGATCCGGCGGTTTTTACGCCAGAATATGTGGCTGCTATTTCGCCTATTGCAGCTGTTCCACTGGGTTTAGCTTTAAGGGCAGGTGCTTAGAAAATGATAAAAATTAATTTAGCATTAAAAAAACAATTTAGTGCAGGTACAGATACCGGGATTAGTCGCTTTGATGTGGGTAATATTCAGAAAACAAGTTTAATTTTTATTGAAGAAGTAAAAGAAATCAGAGCACCTCTTATACGCATTATTTGTATTGTAGTTATTCTGGTTTTTGCATGGGGTTTTTATGGAGAGTATAAACAAAGTGTATTAATAAGTAAGGAAAAAGAACTCAAAAAACTTAATAAAACCGTTTCTGTATTACAAAGTGAGCTTGATAAAACTAAAGGCTACGATGCCATCAAAAAAAGCCTCGAAGAAGACGAATCTATGATTCGTAATAAAATTGCAACTGTAAAAAAACTAATGATTGATCGTACAAATTCGCCAAAATTGCTTTTAGAAATTTCAAAAGCGATTCCGGAAGACGTTTGGTTAACAGAGTTAAATATTCAAGAAACTACTGTTGCACTCAAAGGTGCTTCTTTGGGATTTAATCAGATTTCTGATTTTATGAAAAACTTAAATGAAAGTGTTTATTTTAAAGATTTGGATCTGAAATCTACACAACAGACAAAATTATCGACGGGACATGAAATTGCTACTTTTGAACTTGCAGCACAAAAAAAACTAGAATGAAAATGGAGAACTGACTTGTGGACATGGAACAACTAAAATCACGGCTTAAACGGTTTCCAGTAACGATTTGGTTTATGATAGCAATTGGCTATGGTGCTTTTGATTATTTGCGTTATGTCGGAATAATTTTTAAGGAAAACTCAGATTCTCCTTTTTTGGCTAAGATGAC
Source organism: Bdellovibrio sp. (assembly GCA_016213345.1). Taxonomy (GTDB): domain Bacteria; phylum Bdellovibrionota; class UBA1018; order UBA1018; family UBA1018; genus JACRAO01. The sequence continues at coordinate 14,815 of JACRAO010000212.1, forward strand.
TCAGATAGAAACTGCAAAGCAGGAAGTAGTAAAAATGCAAGATAAGATAACAAAAGCAAATGCATTTTTAAAAAATTTGGAAAATAAAAAAAATGAACTCAGAAGTCTTGCTGTAGAGTTAGATAATATGAAGGCAACGCTTACAGAAAGTTTAGACATTCCGAATTTTATGAAAATGCTTATTACAGAAGCCAGAAAAGTCGGATTAAATGTCTTAGGCCTAAAACCTACTGGACAGACAAAGAAAGAATTTTATTCAGAAAACGCATTTGAACTTAATTTCAAGGGAGCATATATACAACTTTTGGCATATATAGATCGTTTATCCCAGAGCCAAAGAGTTATGCGTATTGCAAGCTTTAATATTAAACCATCAGGAAGCGCACAAGCACGATTTGTAGAGTTGGAAGGCGCTATGCAAGTTAAGGGTTATTATTATTTAGGATCAAAAGCAGATGAAATTTCACGTAAAAATAATGCTTCACAGCCGATTACTCCTAATGCAGGAACCACTAGTGGAGGTCAAAATTGAAATTTGTAATATTTTTTTTACTACCTGTTCTTTTGACTAAACTTACTTGGGCAGAAACAGCGGTCCCTATGTTATCTGAATATTTAAAAGCTAGAGATCCTTTTAGAATGCCTTCTTTAAAAAAAATTCAAGAGGAAATTACAAATGATTTAGAAAAATTTTCAGCTGATGCTTTCAAAATGATAGGTGTTGTAACTGGACCTGATCACTTAAGAGCAGTGCTTCTTGCTCCAAATGGAAAAACTTACATAGTTGCAGAAAAGATGAAAATTGGTCAACGCGGTGGCACAATAAAAAAAATTGATTCAAATTTTATTTTATTTAGGGAAAAAATAGTGAATATTATAGGTGAAGAGGAATTTTTCGATACAGAAATCAGAATGCTAGATGAACCCGCTAAGAATGTAACAGCAGGAACTACAGTGACTACAGGAAGTACAGGGCCTTA
>JACRAO010000213.1 GCA_016213345.1 Bdellovibrio sp.
CTGAAAAAGTGCCGAGCTCATCCCACCTCCTAAATATACATTTAGAAGTAACGCCGCAAATCTGTCTTTAGATGAATATCTAAAACTCTCTACTCCCCAAACAAGATGCACTTGTTCGGCAGATCTTTTGATCCACCATGTGCCATGCTTTAAACGAGGAGCAGGTTCAAAACCAAGTTGTTTTTTAGTCACTAGTTGTTTAGGTCTTCCTGGCCAGTATTTGCGAGTAAGCAGTTTTAATTTCCTACACACACTTTCATGTGAGACATTGCCAGCAACAGAAATAACTATTTGAGTTGGACGGTAATGTTTTCTAAAAAAACGCAGCAAATCTCCACGGGTAAATCTGCGTATTGATGTTCCTGTACCCAAAATAGGCCTTCCAAGTCCATGCCGGCCATACAACAACTCAAAAAATAAATCATGAACTAGCTCCTCAGGTGATTCTTCTGCCATTGTAATTTCTTGTAAAATAACTTTTCTTTCTCTTTCCATTTCTTCTGCATCAAATTTTGAGTAGAGCAGAATATCACTTAAGATATTTACAGCTAGATCAATATCTCTACTTAAAAGCAAGATGTGAAAACAAGTATACTCACGGGCCGTAAAGGCATTAAATTCTCCCCCCACCTGGTCAACTTCTTTTGCAATTTGCAAATTTGAACGATTTTCTGTGCCTTTAAAAAGCATGTGTTCTAAAAAATGTGAAATCCCGGACTCGTGCGGACGCTCTTGTCTGGTACCTGCCTTAACCCAAACCCCTATGCATAAGCTCTTGAATTCAGGATGTCTTTCGGTAAGCAGTGTTAGTCCATTGCTAAAAACTGTTTTTTTTACTTTCTTATGTCGAATCATAACTAATTTTACGCTATCATCCTTGAACCGTAATGAGAACCGTTATAATAATTGCATAGTTTATGTCACGCTTTAAAAAAACTAAACCAGTAAAAAATGGCAATCAACCGCAACTTCTTGCAGAAATACCTTTAGAATCAAACAAATACGCACTTTCATCAACGCATCCATTAAAAAGATATTTAGAAGAAATGCAAAAATATCCATTATTGGATCCGGAAGAAGAATTTTTACTTGCCATGCGCTTAAAAGAAAAAGGAGATATGGAGGCTGCAAAAAAACTAGTAACTGCTAATTTGCGCCTAGTGGTCAAGATAGCTTTTGAATATAGGTCAATTTACTCAAATATCTTAGATCTTATTCAAGAAGGCAATATTGGACTCATGAAAGCTGTCTCAAAATTTGATCCCACAAAAGGAGCAAGATTGGGATATTACTCTTCTTGGTGGATTAGATCTTATATTTTAAAATATATTTTAGATAACTTTAGACTCGTCAAAGTCGGCACCACCCAAGCTCAAAAAAAGCTTTTTTATCACCTTTTACGCGAAAAAGAACGGCTCGAAGCCCAGGGGCTACTAGCAGGTCCAAAGCTTTTAGCTGAACGATTGGATGTCAAGGAGAAAGACGTACTGGAAATGACCCAACGGCTTTCTAGCGATGGATCTGAGGTCTCATTAGATACCCCCCTTAATCATGAAGGTAGTAGTGCTACTTACGTAGATCAATTGCCTGATAACACTGAACAGGCAGACGAAACATTGGCTCGAAACGAGCTACTAGGCTTACTAAAGGACAAGCTCCAAGAATTTCAGAAACAACTGAGCGCAAAGGAATTAAAAGTCCTAACTGAGCGTTTACTATCTGATAATCCAAAAACTTTACAAGAATTGGCAAATCAATACGGTCTTACCAGGGAGCGCGCCCGACAAATCGAGACAAAAATCATTGCTAAACTACGAGAGTTCCTAAAACATTACTTATAAACATCCTTTACATTAATGTCCTTGGCATGTTAGTTAATGTAAAAAAAGGTAAGAAAAAATGGAATTGAATCAACAAAAAGCTGATATTATTAAGAAATTTGCTCTTTCGCCAGGTGATACAGGATCTCCAGAGGTACAAGTTGCACTTTTAACGGCTCGCATTAATGAGCTGAATATTCATTTTAAAAGCTTTCCAAAGGATCATCATTCACGAAGAGGACTTTTGAAGATGGTCGGACAACGAAGGCGTTTATTAGGCTATTTAAGAAAAAATGATCAAATACGTTACCAAAAGTTAATAGAAACGTTAGAGCTTAGAAAATAAAGCTTTCTTTTTTAGAGATAAAATAACATTTCTTATTTTTTTATAATTTATAAAGGCCAGAGGAATAAGGAAAACTAAGAGGAAAAACTAAAAGGAAAAACTAATATGACAAATACCATAACACACAAAGTATCTTGTGAAGTAGGCGGAAGACAATTAACAATCGAAACAGGTCAACTTGCAAAACAAGCCCATGGCTCAGTTTTAGTAAGCTTCGGTGACACCAGAGTACTAGTCACAGTATGCTCTGCATCAAAACCCAGAGAAGGGATTGATTACGTCCCCATGACCGTTGAATTTTCAGAAAAGTACTATGCTGCTGGAAAAATACCAGGCAGTTTTCATAGGCGTGAGGGACGACCCACGCAGGAAGCCACTTTATCAGCTAGGATGATTGACAGACCAATCCGACCATTATTTCCAGAAGGATATTATTATGACACGCAAATTGTGGCCTCAGTACTTTCTGTAGATCTAGAGGCAGACGTGGACGTTGCTGCTTCCGTTGGAGCTTCAGCAGCATTACATATTTCAGATATCCCTTTTAATGGGCCAACCGCAGCATGCTGTGTAGGAAGAGTTGCTAACCAGTTTGTTATTAATCCTTCGTGGACCCAACTACAAGAAGGCCATTCAGATTTAGATATTTTTGTAGCAGGTACTGAAAAAGCCATCATGATGGTCGAAGGTGGCGCAGACGAAGTATCCGAAGAAGACGCATTACAAGCAATTCTTTTGGGACATGAAGAAATAAAAAAAATGATTAAAATCATTCATGAACTTCGCACAATGGCAGGAAAACCAAAAAAAGAAATTGCACTTGCTTTACCAGAAAAATCTTTAAAAGCTCAAATAGACAAGCTAGCAAAGACTGAAACCCAAAAAGCCCTTTGCATTAAGGAAAAACAGCTTCGTTATCAAACATTAGACAAGATAAAAGAAAATCTTTTAAATTCACTTGTTCCAGAAAGTGTCAAAAAACAGGATCAAGAAAAAGCTAAAAAACTTTCAAACGACATCCAGATTTCTTTTGATCTTTTAAAATACAACTTAATGCGCGAAATGATTTTAAGTGAAAAAGTAAGAATTGACGGACGAGACACAAAAACTATTCGTCCCATCAATGTAGAAGTCGGCCTATTGCCCCGCACACACGGAAGTGCACTTTTTACCCGTGGTGAAACACAAGTGCTTTCTACAATTACTTTGGGAACAGCAGATGACGAACAAATCATTGACACAATGTTTCAAAAAGACATGAAAAAATTCATGCTTCATTACAATTTTCCTCCTTTTGCAGTTGGAGAAACCGGACGTTTTGGAGGCAATTCGCGCAGAGAAATCGGGCACGGCGCGCTTGCAGAAAGATCAATCAATGCAATGATGCCAGAATATGACAAGTTTCCTTACACTGTACGTATTGTTTGTGAAACTTTAGAAAGTAATGGGTCATCTTCGATGGGCTCCGTTTGTGCAGCGTCAATGGCATTAATGGATGCGGGAGTGTCTTTTCCAAAACCAGTAGCTGGCATTGCTATGGGGCTTATTAAAGAGCAAGAGAGAATAGCAATTCTTTCAGACATTTTGGGAGATGAGGATCATTTGGGAGATATGGATTTCAAGGTAGCTGGCACAGACCAGGGCATTACTGGTATCCAAATGGATATCAAGATTGAGGGAGTGAACGAAGCAATTATGCGCGAGGCTTTGACTCAAGCAAAAGAGGGAAGGCTGCATATTTTAAATGAAATGGCCAAAGCTATTTCTCAACCACGAGAGGATCTTTCAAAATACGCTCCAAGAATTACATGCGTGCAAGTACCTAAGGACAGAATAGCTGAGATCATTGGCCCAGGTGGTAAGATTATCAAAGGAATTATCGCACAAACAGGGTGTAAAATTGATATTTCAGATGACGGAAAAGTGAATATTGCAAGTACCGATCCAGTTGCAGCAAAAAAAGCTGTAACCATGGTTCAGGATATTATTGCAGAAGTCGAAGTTGGCAAAGTATATCGTGGAGTAGTTAAAAAAATAGTTGATTTTGGCGCGTTTGTTAATCTTTTACCTAATCAAGACGGGTTACTTCATATTTCAGAAATTGCTAATGAACGGGTTAATAATGTCTATGATTATCTAAAAGAAGGGGACGAACTCGAAGTCAAAGTAATCGAAGTAGATAGAATGGGTAAAATTCGTCTCTCACGAAAAATATTGTTATCGCCTCCAACTGCTGAGACAGCTAGTAGCCATAGACCCAGAGGAGATCGAAACGGGGGTGAGGGTAGAGGTGGCAGTGGCGGTGGACATGGTGGGCCTAGAGGGAGAGGGGGATACGGGGGATCATCGAGACCGTTTCCTACGTAGATTCTGCTGAAAAAGGCTCATCTGCTTTGTCAGACTTCCTCAAAAAATCCTCACATACTACCGTGTATGCTCCGGTTTTTTGAGGAAGTCTTCCTCGCATCTGAACCTTTTTGAGCAGAATCTGGCCTTTTCAACTGTTTCGGTTTACAGTTTCTATTTTTAATAAATATTTTTTTGCTACGGTATTGCATAGTTTAAAATATCTTGCTATATATGCAAACGCTCCGCACAACTGTATTGGTCAGCTTCGTAGTACAATACGCAGCTGAAAAGTGAGTTGGGAAACTTGGAGAAAAAATTAAGCATGGACGCTTAGTTTTGAACAATCTTAGGAAGGTACAAAACCTTATAAAGGGAGAGAAAATATATGAAAAATAAAATATTTTTGGGCTTGCTGGTACTCGGTTTTGCGATTGTTTGGACTCCAGGCTATTCTGACACTCAAACAACTACAGCCGCAACTTCTGAGGCCAAAGCACCAAGTATTAAAGACACAATGAGCATTACATATGTAAATCAGTTTTTTGGTCCAGCCGTTACTGATCCATTTTCTGGCATGCAGCCTGATGTAAATTTGGGCCGAGGTTCACAAGATGCTCCACTAGGACTAACCAACTGGCTTGGAATAGCATTCAAGCTTAATCAGTATCCCAATATTGCATTAGAACCTGTTATTAAATTTGAGCTTTTACCAGTTGGAGAACATGATTTCACAATGAAAGATCCGTATTTAAAATTAAAACATACAAAACTAGTAAATATAGGGAATTTCAATTTATATGCTGATTTGAGATTAGTCCCAGGTGTTACAACTGCTTCTAGAACTAAGAACTTAGTGGGATCAGTCATTTCTAAACAAGTCGCTTCTTATGATATTCCAGATACAAAGTTTTGTATAAGTTCAACAACAGTTGTAGTAGCAAGTTTTTACAGTGGATACGCAGTTGGAAAACCTGACCTCATTGTAGACGTAAGTCCAAATGTATCTTATAGTCTTCTTCCAAATTTGAGAGTGGATTTATCTTATGCCTTAGAAACTGCACATGTTAGGGGTGCCACTTTTAGCAATCAAGACATCACGCTTGATTCAGGCATTACTTGGGATATTACGCCAACCGTTCAATTTCAGCCATATTTAGACTTTAAATTAAACAAGAGAGTAGCTTTAGACACTACTACTGTTGGCTTCTTCTTCACAGCTAAGCTGCTTTAATTCTTAAAACTAATAAAGCTTTAAGCTTTTTATTATATAGCGCCAGTTTTCACACGAAAGCTGGCGCTTTTTTATTATTTGTGCATATTCCAAACTTCTTATAAAATAAGATAGTATGCAACTTAACCCAAAAGCAGCGGAGTGGTTTATCAAAATAGGCAACCGCTCAACTGGACCATATACTACTGAAGAAGTTCATGCTCTTTTTAACGCAGGTGATATTCAGCCCTTTCATAAACTAACTTCTACTTCCATCAAAAACGAATGGGTAATTGCTAAAGACCTAATCACAGCTTACGAACACTTAAAAGAAGAAGAAAAAAAGCTACAAAAACAAAAAAACTCCACCTCTGAAAATATAACACATCCACAATTTAAGGCCCCGCACAGACCAGTAGACATTGATAAGGTGCGCGAATTGAAACCAAAATTCGAACCTGGTTATGATGCCACCCTTAGTCTGTTTGATACCTTGCAAGCTGTAAAAGAGAAAAAAATACAAATGAGAGCTACTACACCTCAAAAAGAAGCCGCTCATAAAGGCCTACTTGGTTTTTTAAATAATTATTTTCCAGCACAAATATGGATGATCTTAGGACTTTGTTTTTGCCTAATCTTGCTTTCACTTGGAGTTATAAAGCTTATAGACAAAACACTAAAACCAATTGCGTCACCAGTGCAGCCGCCAGCACCAGTTCAAATGCCTATAAAAGAAATGCAACCCTATCACCCAAAACCAGTCATAATACCGCAGCAACCTATAAAACCAATTCCACAGCCGTATCGCCCCCCACAACCAGCTATTATAAAACCACCACCCCCACCAGAAGAACAAAGGCAAGATGACCAGTATCAAGATCCACGCGACCAGCAAAAAGAATATCCGGAAAATCAATATCCACCAGACCAAAACACTCAACCAGAAAACACACAGAATACTCAACAATATCAACAATCCAATCAACCTAATCAACTCAATCAGGGGCAGCCTCCACCAGACCAAAACCAAGGCGGCAATAATCCTTATTGATTTCTAAAGCAATATGCGAGATCTCCTCCAAATGGGGCTTTTCATTACATTCGAAGGCACAGAGGGCACGGGTAAATCAACCCTTATGCGTATGCTTGCTCAAAAATTAACAAAGCACTCCTATGCTGTCACACTAACTCGCGAACCAGGTGGCACCAAGCTAGCTGAAAAAATAAGAAAACTCCTCCTTTATGAGTCTATGAATGCCTGGACAGAGCTTTTTTTATATGAAGCCGCCCGCAGCGAACACGTAGAAAAGAAAATTAAACCTGCCCTACTACAAGGAAAAACCGTACTTTGTGACCGCTTCACAGATTCATCACTCGCATATCAGGCCTATGCTAGAAAACTACCCTGGAAAACCGTGAAAGCATTAAACCAGCTTGCAACACAAAATCTCAGCCCAGATTTGTGTATATTGCTCGATCTACCTCCAAAACTTGGACTAAGACGCGCACAAGTACAAACCAGGTTTGAAAAAGAAGGATCTGGATTTCAAGAAAAAGTAAACCAAGGATATATGAAAATTTTTAAGGAAGAAAAAAACAGATTTTTAAAATTAAATGTCAAAAACAAAACCCCTCAAGAACTTATTAATATAATTATTGGATATTTAAATGACAAAAAAAAACTTAATATTAACAACAAATGAAGAAAAAAGGGTTTTGCCAGTCTCTCCTATTGTTTTGGAGCATCACCTAAAAACGCTAGCCACGCTCATGCAAAGATGGATGGATAACAAAAAAATTTCTTATAAATGAATTCCAAAATGCATTTAAGGAAAAAATAACAG
>JACRAO010000215.1 GCA_016213345.1 Bdellovibrio sp.
GCACCTCTAGTAATTTTTCACCAGATAAGACATTTTTATAATAAATATCCGAAAATATAGGCTCAATCCCACTTGAGCATCCAGCAATCATACTTATAGTCCCCGTGGGTGCCACTGTGCTCACCGTAGCGTTTCGTAAATAAGGGTAACCCAGATGATCCCAAAGTGAGCCTTTCCAATTCGGAAAACGCCCCTTTTGCTTTGCTAACTCATGTGATGCCAGCTTTGCCACGTGATCCAAAAAACTCATTAACTTCTCACCAAAACAAACAGCAGATTCGCTATCGTATGGGATTTTTTGTAATAGCAAGGCGTCTGCAAAACCCATAACCCCAAGACCTATTTTTCTATTCTTAAGAGTTATCTTTTTAGACTTGGTAATAGGGAAAAAATTAATGTCTATTACGTTATCTAAAAATCTAACTGCTATTTTAATGTCATCATAAAATCCGTCCCAGTCAAAACCGTTTTCTTTAACATATGCACCAACATTTAACGAACCCAGATTGCAAGATTCATACGGCAAAAGTGGCTGTTCACCACAGGGATTGGTGCTTTCAATCTCTCCACATTTTGGTGTGGGATTGAATAAATTAATGCGATCTAAAAATACTAGCCCAGGATCTCCACACTCCCATGCGCTTTGTACTATATTATCAAAAAGTTCAGTTGCTTTAACTTCTTTGACTGCTTTTCCGTTAGGTTCTTTTAATATAAAAGATTTATCATTCATTAGTGCGCACATAAAATCTTCTGTCGCGCCTACAGAGATATTGAAATTACAAATTGACTTTTGATCTCGTTTTGAATTTATAAATTCAAAAATATCTGGGTGATCTGCACGAAGTACTGCCATGTTTGCTCCACGCCTAACTCCTCCTTGTTTGATAATTTCTGTAGTTTCATCGTAAATCTTCATAAAAGACACGGGCCCAGAAGCAATACCCCGGCTTGTTTTTACTTGACTACCAGAAGAGCGAAGCCGGGAAAACGAAAACCCGGTTCCGCCTCCTGATTGATGAATTTTAGCAGCGTACTTTAAAGTTTCAAAGATCCCATCCAACGAATCTTCGATTGGTAAAACATAACACGCGGAGAGTTGTCCATGGGGTTTGCCTGCATTCATAAGTGTTGGACTGTTTGGTAAAAACTTGAGCGCAGTCATAAGTTTAAAAAATCTTTTTTCCCATTTCTGCTTTTCTTTTTTTTCAATACTGGCCACAGCTCTGGCTACCCGTTGAAACATCTCTTTTGGTGTTTCAACAACATTGCCAAGCGGATCTTGGGAGAGGTATCTCTTTTCTAAGACAAGTTTCGCATTTTCTGATAATAAAGGCTCCATGAATACACTTGTATCAAAAAACCCTGCCACTGGAGAAGTATTAAAAGAACTAAAAACC
>JACRAO010000217.1 GCA_016213345.1 Bdellovibrio sp.
ACATATTCTGTTATAACTTGCCCTGTTGGTTCTGCCAGTTTTACCCGGGTTAAGTGATAGGTGTTAATTTTTCCAGACATAGACAGGAGACCTCCCTGATTTGAGGTTTCTTTCCAGTTGTCCTCCAAAGTACAAAATGCTCTGATCTATGCTTCTCAAAATTACTTTGGCCATAGTAACAGATGTGACGACTGCGAAAAACAAGATAAGAATATATTCTGTTGTAGTTTGGCCTTTTTTATTTTTAACCATCCCCTAATAATTCCTAATTTTTCATTCACTGTCGTTTGTAATTTGTTCGATCTTAGTTCCCAATGTATCCATTTGTGATGTAATTTTTTCTTTCATAAGGCCTCTAAACTTTAGTGCTACCATTACAACTACAAATAGAATAAGGATATACTCTGTTGTTGTTTGCCCTTTTGCATTGGACTTTATAAATCTCTTAAAATTCGCTCTTACCCTCTTTAAAACCATGCCTCAATACCCTCTGTTTATAAACTTATCCTTACTCCTGTCATCTCATCGGCAACCTTTACGTATTTATAAACCCCCCCTTCAAGTAAATAGGGTTATATACGCTCACATACCTTAATTATCTAATACTTATATAATAAGTCAACTATTGTTTTATAAAAAATGTGTAATAATATTAATGGGTTAAAATAAGACTATAGATATGAAGTGCGGCCTCCGCAACTTTCGCTGCAAATTAAGGCCCAGTAAAGACATTAGTTTACAGTAACCGTTCTGTAACAGTAACTGTCCTGTAACGGTGACAGTAACTGTAAACAGATTACTGTTTTTTTAACACTTTAGTTAAGCTGCGCGATTTCCTTTTGTTGGATCAATTGGGCCACCTGGTCCAGTACCAGGACAAGCTGCAATAATCACACCTCTTTTAGGTGGTTTACACGGACTAGCAACAGCTAGACTCGCACTAAAAACCGCAATCAACACAATCAAAATGATTTTCATTTTATTCTCCTCTTTTATATTGGTAAATCTAAATAATTTTAAATTCACACACAACGCACTGCAATATCACTACATAATGAATAAATCAACTTTTATTTTTTTTTAAAATCCCAGCAATAACAACGACGCGTTGTCTGAAAACGCCTCAGACTGCAAACGCTCTTTAATATCATCTATAACCTTCTTGTTATCAAAAGGACTTTTCTTTAGATCAAAAATAAAACTGCGCTGTAATGCGCTTAATCCGTCCGTTTGCATTAATATCCAATCACCTGGCAAAACCTTGTACTCGACAATCTCAGGCTCCAGATCTTCAGACATTCCAATTGCCATAAGCGGAACCTTAAATGCAATATCATGATCTAAAACCGTAGGATTTAGCATCCTTCCATAAGAGCGCGGAGTTACTAGCTCAATTAATTTTCTATTTCTTTCAAGCCAAACAGAACAAACACCTACATTTGCTATTGAAAGCAAATCACCATCGATAAAACAACTCAAAACAGAAGCCCCACCCTTTTGATTAATTTCCCTGCCTTGATTAAAACTCCATGCCTTCTGGTTTGCAAACAAAAATGAATTAAATAAAACATTACTAGCTAATGAAAAATAACTTCTGAGAACAAATGGCAATGTAGCCTCAAGATCTCCTGCTTCTTTTTCTAAAAAATTTTTTACCGAATCACACACGAGTTTAGACACAAGATTGCCAGTTTCTGGACCACCAAATCCATCGCAAACAGTAAAAATACCCTTATCTTGATTTGAATAAATATAATCCTCCTGTACTCTCCTCCTACCCTGAAAAGTAAACCCAGTCATAAACTGTAATGGGTTTTTAATACTCATAATAATATTACTCCTCTACTTTTTTAAATTTTAGATAATTAGTTAGCTTATTCTGCGCTCTTTCAAAATAAATACTGTCTTTAGGAACTATTTCCAGACATTCTTTGAATTTTTTTTGAGCCGTTACAAAATCACTATAACTCTCTGACAATACAGCCTCTGTGTAAGCAATTTTCGCTCTTTCATTCAAAATCTGAAAAGTTCTACGAGCACCTTCATGACTTGCAGAAAATCTTGCATCTATTTTTATTGCTTTTTGATATAGCCAATAAGCACCCTTAAAGTCTCCTTGTTCTTCTTTAGCCTTAGCTTCTTGCAATACAGGATCTCTTTGAGCTTTAATATAAGAATAACAAGCTTGTATCATCTGCTTAGCTTTTTTTACTAGACTAGGTTCAAAGGAATTTGGTTTTATTTTTTCGAAAATCCGGATAGCTGCATAATATTTACCCTGATTCTTTAACGCCATCCCCTCTTGAAACACTCCTCTAATTTGCGACCGCACTACTTCTCTAACTCTTTTCTTATCTGCTTCTGATCGCAAACTCTCTTCATATTCTTGTATTTCTGCCTTCCATTTAGCTACTAATTTATTTTCAGGATCATGGGTTAGTATCATACTCATGATTTCTTGGGCTTGTTCATATTGCTTTTTTGCCATTCTATCTGTTGCTTCTGCAATAAGCGCATCCAATTTAGCCTTAAATTGCGCCTCATCTTCTTTCTTACGCTTTTCTTCTTCTGCAGCATCAACTCTTCTTTTACCTTCTAAAGCATAACGCTCGATTTCTTTTGAATCCTCATAATCTGACACAAGCACAAAAATTTTTCTTATTTCAAAAATGGCTTTGTCATATTCTTTGTTCGTTAAATATTCAAAAGCCATTTTATGTCTAGCTTCTACATATTTTTTTTGCTCTTCACTCAAGGCTGCAAATTGATCTGAGACTCCTATCTTCTGAGCATCTGTCTTTTGTTCTACCTTTTGGCCTTCTTTTGGTTGATTTTTTTTAGCTTCTTTTTTTACCGCTGCCGTCTTTCTTGAGGTAGTTTTTGGTTCATCAACAAATAAAACAAAATATGTACCCACTAAAACTGCAGCATAAATAATAATTCGTATAGGATTAAGTGCTCTAAAATCAGAAATGATTTTTTTAAATAAACCCTGTTTTTTAGAAGTCACTGACTGTGGCGATAATCCCTGCATTCCAGTAATGTGAACATCAGCACTAGGAGAAGAAAAGTTTATATTCTCCTGCTGCACTGGTTGAATGTATGGCTGATCAGGTTTATTTTCTATATCAGCAACAGATAAAAACTCTTTTTCTTTTGCAGCATATTCCTTATCTGCAATCAAAAGAGTAAACTGCACATCCCCTATTTGAATGGTCTCATCCCCTTTTAATACTCGTTCAGTAATACGTTCACCATTTACATAGGTACCATTAGAAGATCCCAAATCTTTTAAAAGAAATGATAGTCCCGAATTTTTAATAATAGCGTGTTTTCGCGAGCATTTTTTATCATTTAAAATTATTTCACAATCTTTTCCTCTGCCAATACTAATTTCCTCTTGGACAATTTCAAACTCTCTTACATTAGCACCGCCTTTTGGAAATACTAATTTTGCCGAAACTTTTGACTTAAAAGTTACCTTTGTCTTAGCATTTTCATCTGTAGCCCTAACATCTTCTACCGATAAACTTTGTGCATCGTCTAACTCACTAGCATTAATAGGAAATGGAGAATTAGCTGCTTGCTGTTCAACGGATAATGACGATTTAGAATCTAAACTCTTTGAAAACAAATTTAATACATTCTGTGAAGATTGTGAGGCGTCATTAGATTCATTTTGAGGCTCATTTTGAGATTCGCTTTGAGGTTCATTTTGAAACTCTTTTTGAGAATCTTTTTGTAGCTCATTTTTGAATTCACTTTGAGAATCATTTTGCACTTCGTTTTGAGTTTCATTGGGTACAGAATTTTCTTCTACCTTATCTAATACCTCTTGGGACTGTTGTGACGCATCCTTAAGACTAATTGAAACCGCTTCTAAAGTTTCTTTAACATTATCATTATTTTTTACATTTACCTGTGACAATGAATCATGTTGTTTTAGATTTAGCTTTAATAAATAAGGACCACACACAATCACATCGCCTTCTTTTAATAAAGCCAAAGCACAATCCTTTCCGTTGACCAGAAGTTGGCCAAATGTACTTTTCTTTTCAACCTGAACACCTTCGGCTACAGGTTTCATAATGGCATGCACTCTTGAAATAGCTTGATGAGAAAGGCAAATTTGACAAGACTCACTTCGACCTAAAAGTGTTTCCTTTTCAATTGGAATAGAATTAAGAACTGTTCCATCCTTGCTAACAGTCATAATAGCAGAAAAGTTCATGACTCTCCTCCGCTTGTGTTTTTTTTCATTTCTTTTTCGACTTTTTCAAGTTGTTCTTTTGCCTCCAAATAAGAAGCTGTGGTTTGTTCTTTATGTAAAAATCTCAATACGGCTGCAAAATTACTTTTTGCTTCCTTTAGTTTTCCGGCTTCAAAATTTTTTTTACCTCTCATTAGGAAAAAAGTTACTTCTTTTTCAATAGCTTGATTACATTCTGTTAAATAAAATTTAGACAATAAATGCTGTGGTGCCACTTGTAATGCTGTTTCAAATTGAGTTCTTGCTCGTAAATAATTTTTTTCACGATACTCTCTAAAACCAGATTTGAAAAATATTTCTGCCGTACGCTCTAGTTCTGAAGGCCCAATACTTGGCAAATAAGCAGCTAAATCTCTAGTAAACTCAGGTTCACTAGTTTTTTTTATTTTTTGTTTAGGCGGTACTGGTTCAAATAACACTAAATAAACAACAATAACCGCGACAACTCCAAAAATTATACTCTTTTTTATAACACTAGATGATTTACCTTGAAATTTTCCAGCCAAGGCTTTCACTTCCAGTTGTCTTGATTCAAAAAAAGACTGTTCTCTCTGAATTAGCACGGCATCCCTTGATGGTGCTTCTAAAATAGCTTTACCAGAATCAGGAGTAAAAAACTCTAAAACAGTCTCCCCTAATGTTATCGAATCATGAGATTTTAGCTCAGAGACCGTCGTATTTTTTCCATTATGCAAAATCCCATTAGCACTTCCCAAATCTTTGACAAACCAAGTGTCTTTCTTTAGAAAAAAATCAGCGTGCAATCGAGATGCTTTCAGATCAGAAAGACAAATGTCATTTTCTTCGCCACGACCT
>JACRAO010000214.1 GCA_016213345.1 Bdellovibrio sp.
AGAGATGGTTATAAAATTAATTTAGGACAATGGTCCTTTATACAGTTTTTAAGTGAAAAAGAAAACGACACCGTAACATTATACCGTGGAATGATTCTCTCACAGGTTCCAAATGGAAGTGGACATTTCTCTGTAATCACTTCGAATGCGAGGGCGTATTTTAAACGCGGTACTGCAATTGTTCTTTATTCTCAAAAAAATGAGGAGACAGAACTTGTTACCTTAGAAAATTCAGCAACTTTAGAAAATAGATTTCAAAGCGGAAGAAAAATTTTAGCAAAAGAAGGCGAAATAACTGTGCTTAATTTCAAAGCAAAGAGAGTCGTTCCAAGCCTTCCTCAAGCAGTGACTTTGCTTGCAGCAAAGGAAAAACTTAATGAATTTAACATAAATGAAGATGATCAATATAGTTATTTGCAGAATATATTAAAACGACAGAAGAGAAAATTTGCCTCACACTTGTCTCCAAAAACACTTAATCGAAAAATAGCAAGTCCGGAGCATTATCTCAGACACCCCACACTTTCAGAAGATGAATCTACACTTATTCACGAAATGGTAAGGAAAAACGTGGCAGGGGATACGCTAGGAGAAAAAATGCTTTTTCCAGAAAAAGCAGCCAAACGCGCCGCGTCTATTCGGGTTAACATCGAAGAAGTGAAGGAAGGATTTATTGGAAAAGACGAAATAGCAGAACGAAAACGGTTAATTGAGGAATTGTCACAGATACGACCAGATGAATAAAAGAACGCTATGGAGGGTTCTTGTGTGTTAAAAAGGATTTTTTTAGTTGGTTTTATTTTAATAGTGTTTTCTAAACAAAGCTGGTCTGGTGCGTTTGAGCTCTCAAGTGGTTTTTCGTATTCGCGTAGTTATTATTCAGAACTGAGCTATAGTTGGACTAAGCGCTTTGGTTTTGCATTTGGATATTTTTTTTATGAACGCTCGGAAGTTGAAATAGCTTATCAAGATATAGTAGAACGCAATTATATTTCAGGGTTTGAAGACACAACTTTTCATGATCGCATTTATAGCGTTAATTTGGTTCAATCTTTTACAGGCAAGTCAGCAGCTATTCAGCCTTATGTAAAAATAGGAATTGGTCAGCTCAATCGAGATGCAGTCGGAACTTATATTGGAGGTTATGCCCCCCCTGTTAGTGTTGATTCTGTAACCGGAGTGCTTGGAGTGGGACTCAGGCTTTACGTTACGCGAACTTTTGCCATTCGTTCAGAGGCTACAAGTTATTTAGCTGGTGGAAGTATAAGAAATTGGAAAAATAATATAGTAATTAATTTTGGCCTTTCTGTGGTTTTTTGAAGAAATCAATACTATAATGAATAAAAAAATGACGTTTTATTATCGGTTTACTATTATGCTATGTATGACGGTTTCTAGTCTGGGTTGTGGCACCATTCGTTATCTTTTTCAAGCAGGTAGGGGGCAGCTGGAACTCTCTAATAGATCAAAACCCATAGCAAATGTAATTAAAGATGAATATACAGATCCAGATACAAAAAAATTACTCTCACAGGTAGAAAATATAAAAAAATTTGGCGAAACATATGGTCTAAAACCAACAAAAAATTATACAGAATATGTTAAACTTGATCGCCCTTATGCTGTTTGGGTGGTAAGTGCATGTGAAGTTTTAAAATTTAGATCTAAAGAATGGGCTTTCCCATTTTTTGGCAGTTTCACATACTTGGGTTGGTTTAATAAAGAAAACGCCGAAAATTTTGCAGAGGAACTAAAAAAAGAAGGATGGGACGTCAATGTCCGTGGAGCTGGAGCATATTCAACTATTGGTTGGTTTAGAGATGCTGTTTTATCAAGCATGTTTGCACATGTGAAAACAGATAGCGCTTATGGAGCTTTGGCAAATGTCGTATTGCATGAATCTACACATGCAACTTTATATTTAAATGACCAAGCATATTTTAATGAAAGCTTAGCAAGTTTTGTGGCCGATTATTTGACTCCGACTTATTTAGAAAAGTTTTTTGGTAAAACATCGAAAGAATATAATAGTTATAAAGAATCTGAAGTCGTAGGTGGTAGAACAAATAAAGTATTTTTAGAAGCTTATAGTGAATTACAAAAACTTTATCAAACTTCATTGAGTGAAGATATAAAATTAAGAAAAAAACAAGAAATTTTAAAAAATGCGCAAGATCAATTGGGTTTAAAAAAGGAAATCAATAATGCGACTTTAGTTCAATATAGGACTTATGGTGTTGGACAGGAAGAATTTTCTAGAATACTTAAGTCTTGTGAATTTAATTGGCAGCGTTTTTGGCAAGTGATGCGAAAAATACAAAGTGGCTCTTTTGGAAAAAAGCATGAAGAAAATTTAGGGAGTGTGCTTTTGTCGTTTATCGAAGGGTCCGGCTGCCATTAACTTGGATTTCTACTTTTCCTTTAATAACATGATATTTGTAGGTAGTTCTGAGTGGACAAAATGTATGAGCGTAAGTTGGTGGAAAACTCCAATAGCAAACTTGTGAAGGTATGTAATTATTTTTGCAGGCAGTGTATACTTTGCAAAATGCATCATCGCGTGCATTGCTCACGATAACGTCAATAGCTGGACGTCCGCTGCCTAATCGTTCTGAAAACTCTAAAATCTCATAGCTAGGAGCATTTGGACAAGAAATGCTAGGGTCTGTGCCTTCTGCATGAAGTATTTGTGTTTGTCTAGTTTCGGTTCCTGCTGTGACATCAAATGTTACGCAACTGTAGCCGACATTAAAATTTGTGTAGCCAGCTGGAGTGCCAGGGATTTGATTTTGTCCAGATGGAAGTGCTTTGATTTTTACTCTTAAAATATTATCAGTTCTTACTGTTATTCTATTTGTGGAGCTGGAACCGCCATCACCTGTAAGGCTAATGCTCAGTGGAATTGGTGGTGTGCCAGATGTATCTGCGATTGGTGGTGTGCCACTTCCTCCACCGCTACTACCACCTGACGAGGAACCAGAGTTATTGGAGTTTTGTGATGTTTCGCGATAGGCTTCGCCTCCGCAACCTGAAAAAACCAGCGCAGATAAAATCAGAACAAGCATCAGTACTAATTTTTTTAGCTTCTTGCTTTTTAGTTTTTTGCTCATAAAAACACTCTTTTTCCGCCTCCGCATGAGAGAATTCATTCAGAAGATTCACGCCTCTCTACCAGAAAGTAATGCAATAATGAGGCCAAAAGTGACACAGGGTTAATTTATTGATATTTAAGCATTATTGAAAATTATGATATTTTGATTTTAGTTTAATAGTTAATCACATGTAAAAATTATAAACACCTATGTAATTTTTGCTGAACTTCATACTTCGACTCAATTTGAAAATGATTCAAAAAACTGGATATCACTAGTTCTTGCTGGACTTTTCAATTTAATCGACAAACTGACATACAGAACATCTCTGCCGTTAGCATCCAGAGTGGTTACAA
>JACRAO010000216.1 GCA_016213345.1 Bdellovibrio sp.
GACCGAAAATAAATAATATAGTTGCTATAAGATATGCCGCTGCAAAAATATCAGGATCAAAATTTAGCATTATTTAAACTCACTTTTTTTTCTTAAACATCACAAGCATGCGATTTGTCACGATAAATCCACCAAAAATATTAATCGAAGCTAAAAGCACAGCAAAAAAACCTATAAAAATCGAAAAGCCACTCCCTAACTCCGCATGATCTACTCCAGCTATCAAAATCGATCCCACAATGACGATAGCACTAATTGCATTTGTCACAGCCATGAGTGGAGTGTGCAAAGCCGGAGTAACTCCCCAGATTACGTGGTAACCCACAAAACAAGAGAGCACAAAGACATAGATCCCGAGCATTGTTGGACTCATATTTTAACCTTTCACTTTAACCTTTCTCCATGACGCGTCACCATTGCCGCTAAAATAATCTCGTCGTTTAGATCAATAACTAGGTTTGGTTTGTCGTCTTTTATCTGCACCATTAGTGACAATAAATTAAATAGGTTTTTAGCATAAAACAAACTAGCGTCATGTGCTAGAAGAGCCGGAAAATTTTTTATACCAACAATGGTGACTCCATATGTTTGCACGATTTTTCCTGCTTCTGTGAGAGCACAATTGCCACCCGTAGCGGCAGCTAAATCTACAATAACAGAACCTAAAGGCATTGATTTGACTACTTCTTCTGAAACCAAAATCGGTGCTTTCTTGCCTGGAACACTGGCTGTGGTAATAATGATATTGCTCTTTGCTAAACTTTGTGAAAGTGCAGTTTGGAGTTTTTCTTTTGCAGTTTGAGAGAGTTCTTTGGCATAGCCTCCATCACCTACCCCGCTTTCTTCGAGTTTTACTTCGAAAAATTTTCCGCCTAATGACTGGACTTGTTCTTTTACTTCTGGGCGGACATCGTAGGCTTCGACTACAGCTCCGAGACGTTTTGCGGTAGCAATGGCTTGGAGACCGGCAACTCCCACACCCAGGATAAATACTCTAACAGCCTTGACAGATCCTGCCGAAGTCATGAGCATTGGGAAAAAGCTCTTGTAATGAAACGCGGCTTCGATCACAGCCCGATAGCCTGCGATATTAGCTTGTGACGATAACGCATCCATGCTTTGTGCTCTCGAAATACGAGGTATGAGTTCCATTGCAAAACTTGTAACACCATGCAGGGCAAGTTTATTTAGAACTTCAGTATTTTGATGTGGTTCAAGAAAAGAAATAAGCAAAGAGTTCTTTTTCATTAATGAGACTTCACTAAGAGTGGGGGGATTTACTTTTAATACAATATCCGACTGCCACGCTGTATTTGTGTCTACTAAGGTGCAGCCTTCTTTTTGAAAGTCTGCGTCTAAAAAGCCAGCTGTAAGGCCAGCTGATTTTTCAATAAGGATTTCCAGTCCTAATTTTTTATATTTTTTTATCAAATCTACCGTCAAAGCTACGCGCGACTCGCCCTCACGCGTTTCTTTTGGAACTCCAAGTGTCATATACATTTAATAGATTCCTTTAAGAGCTGAAATGTGAATTTATTTTTACACGAAGATCGCGAGATATTCCATAAGATATTCTATGGAAAATTTTAAAAATAATACTAGAGTAATGTGCTTAGATACTGTGCTGTTTGTTTTTATATTTAACAACACGCTCAGCTACGACCGTTAGCCATATCTCCACATCTTATAACACATGCACTTTCTAATGAGTTAAGGTTATGTTAGTAATATGTTTTGATGAAACGATATAAAGTTAGGGAGATATTGCGAATATTAAAACAAGACGGATGGGTGCTCCTGAGGCA
>JACRAO010000222.1 GCA_016213345.1 Bdellovibrio sp.
TTTGGGCACCTTTGAATTCGCCTCAATCGAAAAACGCTCACCATAGGCCGTGCTATGCCTCGCATTTTTCTCAATCGGCTCATCCAAATCTGCTCCAAATCTGAGCGCCGATTGTCTAGTTTATTCATGGACAGACCCTAACCCCAAATATGCCGCACTTAGCAATCAAGGATATATGCACGTCGAAAGTGATAACCTTGCTTTGCGCATGGACTTTCGAAATGGTGTCCTCGCTGGGGTCGTCGTTTGCTGACGAAGTTGTCTCGCCCCTTGCCCATAAACAAGGAAATCAGATTACTGTTTTGAACGCGAATGCTGCAGTTAGAAGCTGCCTTCGAGATGTTCGGGATGAAACTGGAATAAAAATAACCCGCGGTTTACTTGGAACTAACGTTACTATTCAAGAAGATGGAGCACTCTGAATTCCCACAAAACAATCTGCACATTAATAGTATTTTGCACAAATATGTAACTGGCCAACTAGTGGATCAGAGGTTGTCTTTTACATATAATAAATCATTTCCGGGTTACAGAGGTTGAGAACATTCAAGGCTTCATGGATTTTTTTGGATTTTTCTTGGGTTTTTCTTGGGTTTTTTTTGGGTTTTTATTCCTCTTTAATTAAATCCTCAAGTTCGTGTAACATAAATTGCAATCTTTCATGAAGTTCAGTTAACTCTAATAAATTCTTTTTTAAACTCTCTAGTGGATTTGCAGTTTGGATATGAGGAATCTCAGGTGTGCTTAAAAACTGAACAGGATTGTGCTTAACAATCTGAAGATGTTCATGTTTGCCTTGATTGAAATCTTCTGCTTTTATCACACGAGGACTAGAAACCACAAATGCATTGTTATCTCGATCTTGTGGCCTACTCAGTTTTTGTTCTCTTCCGGTTCTATATATTTGATAGAGGTTCGAATATAGAAACGTAAATTTTTGACTTTTATCTCTTGTAGCAGACATACAACCTTGCTCCTCTCAATCACCACAGCTCAACATGGGCATAGACTTTATTAACGCCCGTTCCAACTTCAACTCATCATATCTTTGAGGTTAGAGTGGCTAGCTCCTCAAAGACAATCACTACTACTTTTATATAAAGCAAAATGAGTGCCAAAAGTTCAAAATATTAATAAAAATAAAACCTTTGTTTTCAAGTACTTATATTATTGCCATTTTTATTAACCTGGGTCATACTGTATAAGACTTAGACAAGTGAATGACATTGAGTACAAAATCTTTATTTTTTTATTTTAAAGATACCCAAATACGGTGGATTATATGGCACATAAAAAAATTTTTACAGAAGCCCTAGAGGATGTTTACTCAGATCGTCTAAAAAGAAAAGACGGGTTTGTAGAGGTTCCTACATCGGTTTTTATTGAAAAAGTTGATGTTTATGCACCAGACTTACCAAACATTGATTTTTATATTTTAAAAGAAAACAAATTTGAAGTTCTAAAATCTGCGCAAGAATCATATTCGCCACTAGTGCTAAGCATGCACGACTACATTTGGATTAAAGAAGAATATATTGAGCACGTAAGAAGCCATGTCGAAGGTATTATATTAAAACCCAATGACGCCACAAATGCACTACCATCTGGTAAGCGAATGGAAATTCTTAGAAGATCTGCAATAAAAGTAGTTGAAAACTTATTTGAAAAACCAAGTCCTGAAAAAATAAATAAAAGTATAAAAGTAGTAAAATCTTTTGTGTTTCTCATCATGAAAGATCCAAAGGCATATTTACTACTTACTAGGTTATCCAGTCACGATCCATATACTTTACAACATTCTGTTGGGACTGCTGTAAATGCAATTATCTTAGGTAAAAAACTAAAAATAGACAAGGAAACAGAGCTTAATGACCTTGGATTAGCTGGCTTACTACACGACATAGGAAAAGTAAGAGTAAGAAAAGAGATAATTAATAAAGCTGGACCTTTGACAGAAGAAGAATGGGAAGAGATAAAAAAACATTCACGCGAAGGATACGAAATAGTAAAAGATAACTCAAGAATTAATTTTAAGTCAAAACGTGCTATTTTAGAACATCACGAAAGCAGGAATGGCACTGGGTATCCACAAGTACTTAAGGCCCATCAAATAGATTTATATTCTAAAATTATTTCAATTTGTGATATTTTTAATGCCATAACATCTGATAGGTCTTATGCAAAAGCGAAACCAATTTATGACGCTTTTGATTTCATGAAAAACAACTTGGAACATAAGATTGATATGGAAATTTTTAAAGAACTTGTACTCATATACGGTGGGAAAATCTAACGAAGTAGATGAGCCTTTTTCAGCAGAATCTACTTAGATTTTTTAGGCGTGAATTTAAGTTTTACTTCAAAGTCTAACTCATGCTTTTCCAAAACCTCTGAAATAAGCTCCTTTAGATCTAGTTTTGGTGTAAGTTTCTCCATTATATCTGTAGAAAGTTTTTGGAAAAACTCATTTTTGGTCTTATTTGCGGACTCTAGTAACCCCGAAAACAGCTCCTTTGGTAATTTAAACTCAGACATCAGAGATCGCAAACTTTCTTCTGTCAAAAATGCAGCACCAATCCCCACTGTAATCACCTTCTTTACAAACTCACTTGCCTTAGATTGTAAATCCTCCGTCATTTGCTATCACTCCCCTTTTCCTTGATCCTTTGCGCGTTTTTCAAAATTTTTCATCATTTCTGGCAAACTTCCTTTAATCAATCTATTTAATATAAAAGACGGCACCGGAACATTAAATTCAACCTCTATCGAATAAACTGCTTCCGTTTTTTCAGGGCCTATCTCCTTTAATTTCCAAGAACCGGTGTTTTTCTGAAAAAAATCCCCTTCTACCAAACTCCATTGAATTTCTCCAGTTTCAAAATTTTCATCATGATTTAAGACATAGGAAACATCTTTCATAATAGACACTAAATACTTTACACGGGCTTTTGTTTCATTTTCTCTTTCAATATCGACAGACTTACATCCACTCACAAACTGTGGATAATCCTCATACTTAGTGATGGTCTGAAAAAGCGCACGTTTGCTCACATCTAAAACTCTTTTAATTTCTGCTTTAGCCATAAATACCTACCAGGAATAATGTGGTTTACGATCAAAATGATGCTCCGCATCGATAAATCTTGTAGTCCCTGATTCAGACCTCATCACTACTGAATGCGTTTTAGCTCCACCACTAAAAAATCGAACTCCATCCAAAAACGTTCCCTGCGTCACGCCAGTTGCACAAAACATAACATTGCCTTTAGCAAGTTCATCTATTTTATAAATTTTATCCAAATCCATAATCCCCATAGTTTTTGCTCGAACTTTTTCTTCTTCTTTATGAAATACTAGGCGCCCTTGAAAATCTCCACCTTTACACCGTAAAGCTGCTGCTGCAATCACACCTTCGGGCGCACCACCCACTCCCATAAGAACATCAACACCACTATCCGCCTTGCAAGTAGCAATAGCAGCAGACACATCACCATCACCAATTAACCAAATCCTAGACCCTGCCCTTCGTAGTTCTGCAATTAGATCATTGTGCCTGGGCCGATCTAAGACTACTACTGTTAAATCTTGTACATTGCACTTCTTAACTTGTGCAATGTTTTTTAAATTCTCTGTAGGGGATAAAGTTAAATCAATAGCTCCTCTAGCTTCAGCTCCCACTGCAATTTTTTGCATATAAACATCTGGGGCATGTAAAAAATGTCCTTCTTCAGCTATTGCTATCACCGAAAGCGCATTGGTTCCCCCACTAGCACAAATAGTAGTGCCCTCTAACGGGTCCAACGCTAAATCTAATTTATCTCCAGATCCCTTGCCTACTTTTTCGCCAATATAGAGCATAGGAGCTTCATCTCTTTCGCCTTCACCAATCACTACTCTGCCTTCAAATTGTATAGAATTAAGTATTTTTCTCATAGCTTCGACAGCAGCCTGGTCTGCTTGTTTTTCCTCACCACGTCCCATCCAACGAGCACTTGCTAAAGCCGCCGCTTCGGTAACTCGCACAAACTCTAAAGCAAAATTTCTATCCATAAAAACCTCTCAAGCCTCTAAATGCTCCAGGCATAAATTTTTTAGTCCTTGAGGAAGGTTAGAACCCAATATAAGTTGTTTTGCAATCCTTAATTTATTGCAATCTTTGTTTACATCAACTCTTAAAAGCACAGTTTCTAACCAAATAACTCCACTTTCTTCGGTTTTTTCATCTAACGGTGATATTGACCCTGTATTAACTCCGTCTTCAATAGTCCACCTGACAAAATTACCAGAAAAACAAAAAATAAAATTCTTAATCTCACTCTCTGGAGTAACAGTAAAATAAAAATCTGTACCAAATGCACCATGATACCAACCATTGAATTGCTGAGAACCAGGAATTAGCTTGAGCTCTTTGGTTAAAAATAACGGGTCAGAGATTTTTTTAAGCATTTCCTTAAGAGATGATTCTAAATCAATAAACTCACACCCAACACGTTCTTTAGATATATTAGTTACTCTCAGTTGGATTGGTTCTTTTTGGCTCTTAATATTTAAAATGCCAGATAGTTTTGCACCTAATGTAAAATAAACCAAATCTTTACTATCAATCAAATGAAGTGCAAGACCATTTATGGAGAGATCCAGTATAGAATAAACTTTGCCCGATTGGTTTAATTTAAATTGTTCATGCGTAAAATTAAGCCTAGGGAATTTTCTTTTTTCTTCTAAAAATAAAAAAGTGACATTTTTATTTTTAGAAACGTCGCTTAGGCTCTGGGACTTTTGGTTCCCCATGCGTGTTATCTCCTTTTACAATAGTTTCATATTTTTTTGATTCAATATAAGAGCGCATTTTACTTCCAGTAAAACGAAAGACAATTTCAGCTCCTCTTTCGACAATAAAAGCAGGTGGCCATTTTTTCCCTAAAATATTACCCTCTAAGTACACTATGGTACCCTTTTCACCTAAATTATCAAAATAAAGATTACCTTTTAGACCAAAAAAATGTCCTTTTATAATTTCAAACTGGATCCATCTATCACTTACTTCTGTAAAAATGACTTCAGAAATTAGTTTAAAATTCCAAATACCACCTTCTATGGCTAATATTTTTGCAGATTCTGAATATTGTGCTTTATCAATATACGGGATCATTTCAGCATAAAGTTTATAATTTGTTAAAATCTGCCTTGTTACCGCTAGGTTCGAATGCACAAGCATAGCTGCATAAAAAGAATATTTTTTATAACCCGGTAAGCCAGCAGGACCACGAACAGGATCAAGTGAAGCATATGCAACAGTGTCTCGATCTTTTATCACTTTTTCATAGACCGAAGCTTTCAATAATGTCTTAATTGCCGGTGCATCAGCTTTTGTATAAGCATCAAAGAAAAAAGCAAAGAAAAACACAAGAGCTAGCCATCCAGACAGCCCCTTTTGATGCATAATATAACCAATAAACACATGGTCTTTCTTCATTGACTCAAGTATATAAGAAAAACATGCTAATGAATTCCGAAAAAGAACTTATTTTTACTAATACTCCCAATATACTCACCTTAATCAGAATAGGGTTTGCGCCCATTGTAGTGGGCCTTTTATTCATCAAGGATCATATGTGGGATCTCATTACGGCGGTTTTATTTGGTATTGCAAGTCTTACAGATTACTTTGATGGCTATTTTGCTAGGAGTCAAAAAACTGTCACTATATATGGAAAACTCTTAGACCCCCTGGCAGACAAGTTCTTAGTTATTTCAGCTTTAGTTATGCTTCAAGAACTCGGGCGTATTCATCCAATTATTGTAATTTTATTAATTTGCCGTGAACTTGCCATAACAGGACTCAGGGCTTTAGCCAGCGCAGAAGGCGTTATTATCCCCGCCTCAAAAACTGCTAAGTGGAAAACTGTGTGTCAGATGGTGGCAATTCCATTCATAATGGTAAAGCAAGGACTTTGGGGGATTCCGCTTTATACCATTGGACATATACTGCTTTATCTTTCTTTGGCAATTAGCCTCTGGTCAGCAAAAGATTACATTGTAGACTTTTTTCGTGGAATTAAAGAAAAACGTAATAAAAAACCTAAATCCTAATGCTTTGCTTTCATGATATACAACACTCGCTCTGAGCCCACGACTTGAGGTTTTTTTTGTATTTGAAAATCTTGTATAAATGCTTTTTCAAATCCTTCTTGCGTGTAATTTGGAAAAATATTATTTCTACTGGATAATAACCTTTGAACTTGAGAATCAGATTTTGGTACAAACTCAATGATTAAATGCGTGCATATTTTTTTTAAAAAAGAAGAAATCTTTTCTAATGGCAAATTATTTGAAACCGCTAAATGGTGAATAAGCGCCAATGCCATAGCTACATCAACTGGACCGCGCTCTAATAGATTATCTCTCTCTTTGTTTTCCCAGCCAAGCGCAGAACTTGGATTTGTTAAATCTAAAACAAGAGGTAATATATTTTTTTCATTTTTTAACTTACAGTTTAAATAATTTTTCTGTACAGCCAATGGATCAATATCAAAAGAAACCGTATAAGCACCCGCATCAGAAGCAAGTTGACTAAAAACACCAGTATTTGCACCCAAATCCCAAACTGTTTTAGGCTTAATGTTGGATAAAAATTCATGCACTAAGGTCTTCTTATATTCAAAGGCTTGATTTGAATAGTTTGTTTCGTCATAATAGCCTTCCCACTCAGTTTTAATTTTTGGTAGCTTTAAATCATGAATATAATTTGTCAGCTGATCAATAAGTCCATAAAATGCATGTTTTGAAAAGCTATGTTTAGAGTTTTTAAGTTCCAAAGGCTTATCAGAATAGTGACTTTGACTTTTTGCATGCAGGTAAATATGAAAAAACACAGTTGGACTCAATAATGCTGTTTTCGGAAGCAGTTTCAAGACCAAATCCAAAGGAATTCCATCTAAATAAATTTTTAAAAGTTGGCTCAAACGTACATCAACACAAGCCATTAAAACCAAAGAACCTAAAAAATGCTGACAAAACTGCTTATAAGCTTCCCATGGTATACCTTCATTATATTTTTCAAAAGATAAGGTGTCGATTAAAATGGGTTGTCCTTGATAAAATTGAATATTATAACAAGAGGCATCTTTTAAGCTCATGCTGTGATCTAATGCTAGTTTCTGAATTTGCAATGTACACAAAGCAGCGTCTTTTAATTGCTCAAAACACCACTCATATGGATAGGAAATAAAAGGAATTTTGATCGGATTAATAATTTTATATGTATTTATAAAAGATGGAGGTTCAGGATTAGCAACTTCATCGTGTGTAATCAAAAGTCGCTGGCCTATTAAATTTTGATATAAGCCAGAGCTTATTAAAAAATCATAATTATCTTGATAATTTAAATTAATTTGTCGATACAACTTTGCATTATATTTAAATAAAAACCCACTTGGATCTCGAAATGAACTAGCCAAAGGACTATGGTGCTGAACCAAACAATTATTCATTTTTTAATAAACTTTTCTTGAAAGTAAGCTTTAATCTTACGCCAATAAAGCTTAAGAGTGAAAAAAGTTGCAAATAACGTACCTAAAATAATTTGTAAAAGATAACTTCCGGTTCCTGGATCCAAATAAGCATAACTATCATAGGTATATAAAAACATTACTAATAGCAAAATAGCTTTCAACAAATTATTTAAGCATCGCATTAGATTTATCCTCAAAATTCACAAGCCTTAAATAAAATTTTAAAGCAAAAACATCATATTGCAAGAAAGAAAAAAAATACTATACAACGTGTCAAATTATTGCTTATACTGGAGAAAAAAAATGACTAAAAAATTAGACAAGAGAAATAGACAAGAAAAATAGAAAGGAAAACTAAAACTTGCTTGAAAGACCACTACAAACTTTAAAACAAAGACTCAAAGATCACATACTAGTTCTTGATGGTGCGATGGGCACCACTATCCAAAATCTGTCATTAAATTCATCAGATTTTGGAGGTACATTATATGAAGGTTGTAATGAAATTTTATCACTTACAAAGCCAGAACTAATTACTGGTATTCACGAATCCTACCTAAAAGCTGGCTGTGATATTATCGAAACCAACACCTTTGGTGGTACCCCACTAGTGCTAAAAGAATACAACCTGAATGAAAAAACATATGAAATTAATTATTGTGCTGCCAAACTGGCTAGAATAGCTGCCGACAAATATACAAGTCAAGAAAAACCACGTTTTGTTGCTGGTTCTATTGGTCCAACAACAAAAGCGATTTCTGTTACAGGTGGCATTACGTATGATGAATTAAAACAAAATTTTTATGAACAAGCCAAAGGGCTTTATAAGGGAGGAGTTGATTATTTTTTATTAGAAACCTGTCAAGACACCAGAAATATAAAAGCAGCTCTTACTGCCATAGATCAGCTGTTTTCAGAAATGCAAGACATTATACCAATTGCTATCTCTGCCACCATCGAACCAACTGGCACCATGCTTGCTGGACAAACCATCGAAGCACTCTTGGCATCCTTAGCTCACAGGGATCTACTTTATTTAGGATTAAATTGTGCCACTGGCCCTGCATTTATGACAGATGCCATACGCACACTATCTGATTTATCTCCTTTTTACGTCTCCTGCGTACCAAATGCTGGCCTACCAGATGAAAACGGTTGTTATCTAGAAACACCACAAA